>JALYOU010000139.1 GCA_030856725.1 Pseudomonadota bacterium | reverse complement strand
GCAAGACCGAACCGCACGCCGACATCGCCACGCTCGAACGCGAACTCGGGGAAACGCTGGGCACGCGCGTCGTTGTGCAGCACGGCCGCGGCAACAAAGGGCGGCTGGTGATTCATTACACCGATCTGGATACGCTGGATGGGGTGCTTGAGCGCTTGCGCGGAAAGGTTCAGTAATTCCTGCAGCCTGGTGGTTGAGCTTTTCGATGTGTGCCGTTCGTAATTCGGAGTGAACGTTTGAGCGATGTCCCGACGCTGTCCGTCGTCGTCCCCGTGTTCAACGAGCAGGACAATGTTGCGCCCCTGATCGCGGAGATCGTCGCTGCATTGCGCGGCAGCGCGATATTGAAAGGCAGCGCTTTTGAAATCGTGTACGTGGACGACCGGTCGAGCGATGACACGCATGCCATCCTGCAGAGCCTCAAGGCGATGACACCGGAACTGCGCGTGCTGCGCCACGCCGCGCAAAGCGGGCAAAGCACCGCGTTGCGCAATGGCATCAAGGCAGCGCGTGGCGCGTGGATCGCCACGCTCGATGGCGATGGCCAGAACGATCCCGCCGACATTCCCAAGCTCATTGCCGCGCGCGATGCCGCGTCTGCCGAAACGAAGCTGATCGCCGGCTGGCGTGTCGACAGGCAGGACAGCGGCAGCAAACGTTGGGCGTCGAAGTGGGCCAACGCGATCCGCGCGCGCCTGTTGCGCGATGACACGCCGGACACCGGCTGCGGCACCAAGTTGTTCGAGCGCGAGGCCTTCCTGGACTTGCCCTACTTCGATCACATGCACCGCTACCTGCCGGCGTTGATGCAGCGCGCCGGCTGGCGCACGATCAGCGTGCCCGTGAACCATCGCCCGCGCACCGCCGGCGTCTCGAAATACAACAATCTCAATCGCGCCTTGGTCGGCATCAGCGACCTGCGCGGCGTCGGCTGGCTGATCCGGCGCAGCAGGCGCACCGCCGTCGAAGAACTCTGAAGGCTGCTCATGGACTGGATGAATGCCCCGATCGCCTGGCTCGCGTGGACCGGCCTGCACCTGTCGCCGTGGAAGCTGATCGGCCTGGCCGGTGCGCTGATGTTCGGCGGGCGTTGGCTGATCCAGTTCATCGCCAGCCGGCGCGCCGGCAAGCCGGTGATCCCGCGCGTGTTCTGGTACATGAGCCTGGTCGGCAGCGTGATGACCCTGAGCTACTTCATTTTTTCGCAGAAGCAGGACGCGGTGGGCGTGGTGCAGAACCTGTTTCCGGCCTTCACGGCGGCCTACAGCCTGTATCTGGACATCCGGCATCGGGGATGGGGGAAAGAGCAGGAGCCTTTGTAGGAGCGCCCCCTCCCCCCGGCGCGATGGCTTTACTGATGACCTTGTCGCTCCCGGAAGGCTCTCCTACACGGACAGCATGGCGGCGTTTTTTGGCCCGGCGAGGAGCGATGGAAGTGACCCGGCCAAGTCACCGCGCGCGGCGGCGCGTTCGAACCCACATGCTGGCAAGTGCCTGATTTGCGCGCTATAGTGCGCGGCTCGCTGCGTCCGGCCCCAGGCCCGGACCGGGCCCGGAAACGCGATTCCGCCCGCCTCCGCACAGCGACCCCGTTTTGATCCGGGACCTCTGACTCGAATCGCGTGGCCTTCGACATCGGTTGTCGTAGCGCCGAGGCCGCCGTCTCCCTGGCCAAGGGCGATATTGAATAAAACTCGAGGTGCGTATGTCCCGCGTATGCCAAGTAACCGGCAAGCGTGTGATGAGCGGCAACAACGTCTCACACGCCAACAACAAAACCCGTCGCCGTTTCCTCCCCAACCTGCACGAGCGCCGCTTCTGGGTCGCTTCTGAGAACCGCTGGGTGAAACTGCGTGTATCCGCCAACGCCATGCGCACCATCGACAAGAACGGCATCGACGCCGTCCTGGCCGAACTCCGCGCCCGCGGCGAAAAGGTCTGAGGAGATAAATCATGGCAGGCAAGCGCGACAAGATCCGTCTGATCTCCTCGGCCAACACCGGGCACTTCTACACCACGGACAAGAACAAGAAGAACACGCCGAACAAGATGGAGATCAAGAAATACGATCCCGTCGTGCGGAAGCACGTGATCTACAAGGAAGGCAAGATCAAGTGACGCAATGACGCGTTCGCGTAGCGAACGTCTTTGTCATTGCGTCATCCCCGCGAAGGCGGGGATCTAGTTTTTGATCCACCCAGCAGAGCCCGCCGAAAAGCGGGCTTTTTGCTTTTCCGGTTTACATAACGAAAGTCACTGGGTTGACCCCCTGCGCTGTTGTAAAGCGCTCCCGCCTGCGCGGGAATGACGTCAGTGAGAGCGGCGGCTCCCGTACTACGGCTCGTCTTCGCTGCCGATAAGAGATCGCGGCCGAAGCCGCTCCTTCGAGAGCCGCTTCTACGAAGAGCCGCTCCTGCGAAGAGCCTCGAATCAAACGCCGCGGCGGTTCCTGACCAGCGCCTCCACCACTGAAGGATCCGCCAACGTACTGGTATCTCCCAACTGCTCCGGCTGATCCTCCGCGATCTTCCGCAAAATCCGCCGCATGATTTTCCCGGAGCGGGTTTTCGGCAAACCCGGCGCCCATTGCAGATGGTCGGGCGTCGCGATGGGGCCGATTTCCCTGCGTACATGCTCGACGAGTTCCTTGCGCAGCGCGTCGCTTTCGACTTCACCGGCAAGCAGCGTCACGTAGGCATAAATGCCCTGGCCTTTCAGGACATGCGGGAAACCGACAACAGCGGCTTCGGCAACCTTGGAATGCGACACCAATGCGCTTTCCACTTCCGCGGTGCCGATGCGGTGCCCGCTGACGTTGATGACGTCATCGACGCGGCCGGTGATCCAGTAATCGCCATCGGCATCGCGCCGGCATCCGTCGCCGGTGAAATACATGCCTGGATACGCCTTGAAATACGTCTCGATGAAACGCGGATGATCGCCGTACACGGTGCGCATCTGTCCCGGCCAGGAATCGAGCAGGACCAGGTTGCCTTCGGCCGCGCCTTCGAGGCCTTCAGCTTCACCATCGAGCACGTGCCCTTCCGCATCGACAACAGCCGGCCGCACGCCGAAGAACGGTTTGGTCGCCGACCCCGGTTTCGCATCGATCGCGCCCGGCAGCGGCGTGATCAGGATGCCGCCGGTTTCGGTCTGCCACCACGTATCGACGATCGGGCAGCGCGCAGCGCCAACGACGTCGTGATACCACCGCCACGCTTCGGGATTGATCGGTTCACCCACTGTGCCGAGCAATCGGAGCGATGCACGCGATGTCGCCTGCACCGGCGCTTCGCCTTCGCGCATCAACGCGCGGATCGCGGTGGGCGCGGTGTAGAACAGCGTGACCTGGTGCTTGTCGATGACCTGCCAGACCCGCGAGGCATCCGGATGATTCGGCACGCCTTCGAACATCACTGCCGTCGCGCCATTGGCGAGCGGCCCGTACACGATGTAACTGTGTCCGGTAATCCAGCCGACATCGGCCGTGCACCAGTAGATGTCGTCCT
>JALYOU010000138.1 GCA_030856725.1 Pseudomonadota bacterium | reverse complement strand
GTCCCCTGCTGTGGCCCGCGAACAGATGCGCAAGGCGCGCCTCGCCGCGGACAGGGCGCTGCAACTGGCCCCGGGGCTGGGACCCGCTCACGCTGCACGCGCCTACCTGCAGTTCTATGGTTTCGATCACCGGGGCGCTGCGGCCGGGTGCCGCCAGGCCATGCAGCTGGCGCCGAACGATGCCACGGTTCTCAATGGCTGCGGCCATACGCTGGCCGGCTTTGGAAAGTTGCGGGAAGCGATCCGGCTGCGGGAGCGCCTGCTTTCGATCGAGCCGCTGTACCTCGTCAACGAGTTCAAATACGCCGAATTGCTGATGGCAACCGGCCGCTTGGACGAGGCGGCGAAGTACCTGCACATCGCGGAAGGCATGTCCGAGCCGAAATCGTCCCCGCCGTACCAGCTCATGTATGTCGCCATCGCGCGCGGCGACGCGAAGACCGCGCAGGAGGTCGCCGCAAACCAGCCTTCGCCGTGGAGTGACATGAATTTGGCGATCGCAATGCAGATTTCCCCGGATCGCGCGGCGGCGGATGCCGCGCTGGCCAGGGTCCTCGCCGACAAGACCGTGGCGGAAAGCAGCCCGTACCTGATCGCGCAGGCCTACGCGTTGCGCGGCGATGCAGACCGAACCGTGGAATGGCTGGAGCGCGCTTCGGCCCCCGACTTCCTTTTCCTGCTGACCGACCCGCTGATCCTGCGCTTCCGCGACGATCCGCGTCTGATCGCGTTCTGCAAGAAGATCGGCTTGCCGCCTCCCAACACGAGCGAAGCACTCGGCATCCACCAGATCCGCGCCGGCCTCGACGCGGGCGAAGGCCGTAAGGCGTTGCAACTGCCTACCGTGGCCAACTCAAGGGCACGCCCATAGCGCTCACGTCCCAGCATCGACTTTGCGATCCGCGGCCTTCCTGGGACCTGCTGCTGTGGAACGGCGACCTCGCCTGAATCCGGCGCGAGTCCGCGTTCCAAGACTAAATGCGCCGTACTGGCATTCTCGACTACTGGAAAAGACACGGCCATCCGCCGCACGTCCGACGCACGGCGGCGCCGACTGCGCCTGACGTGGGTCGCCCGGAACTCCTTTGATCAGAGCGCGATATCGCCACAGCCCCGCATCGGCGCCATGCCGCTGACCGTCACGATGATGGTGTGGTCGTGGGTGACGCCGTCGCCGCCCGTGCAGTCGTCTTCGACCAGTTCCACGGTGGTGTCCTTGCCGCTGCCCGCCACGTTGAGCCGGCCTACGAGCACTTTGCGTTCAAGCGATCCGTCGGGCGTGAGCTGGTAGGTGAGCATTCCTTAGCCGCGTTGCGCGCCGGTGTCCCAGGTCAGCGTCGTGCGATGGTCGTAGCGCGCGGTATTGAACGACTCGATGCGCCACCCTTCGCCACCGCCCTTGAAGCCCATGAATGGACTCAGCACTTCGCCCGGCGGCGGCGCGGCGCGCTTGCCCATTGGCGGTGGCGATTGCACGGCGGCGGCTGTTTGCGAAGACGTTGAAGGCGTGGCCGTTTCGGGTGCGGGCGGCATGCTCGCGTCCGTCGTCTTTGCGGCGGGCGCGCAACTGCTGATTGCAAATGCGATGACGAGTGCACCGCAGGTTTCGAGGGCATGCATGCCGATCTCCTGTCGTCTGGCGTGGGCGATCACTCTAGCCAACCGTGTCTTGCGCCCGCGTTACGAGCGATCACATCAACTGCGCAAACCCACGCCCCGCTGCAACAGCCAAAGCGACAACGCCGTCAGCGCGCCGACAAACCCCAGCATCAGCGCATACGCGATCCAAAGCGGCACGTCGCTGACGCCGAGCAGGCCATAACGGAAGGCGTTGACCATGTAGAAGATCGGGTTGGCGTGCGTAGCGGTCTCGGCCCAGTCCGGCAGCAGCTTGACCGAATAGAACACGCCGCCGAGGTAGGTCAGCGGGGTGAGGATGAAGGTCGGCACGATGGCCACATCGTCGAATTTCTTCGCGTACACCGCGTTGACGAAACCGGCCAGCGAGAAGATCGTTGCGCCGAGCAACACCGTCGTCAGCGTGACCAGTGGGTGCGGGATGCGCACTTCGGTGAAGAACATGGCGATGACCAGCACGATGATGCCGACCAGCACCCCACGCAACACCGCGCCAGCGACGTAGCCCCACAGGATCACCCAATTGGGCATCGGGCTCACCAGCAGTTCCTCGACATGGCGGCCGAACTTGGCGCCGAAGAACGATGAACTGATGTTGCCGTAGCTGTTCTGGATCACCGCCATCATCACCAGCCCCGGCACGATGAAGTCCATGTACGAGATGCCGTCCATGGTGCCGATGCGTGAGCCGATCAGGCCGCCGAAGATCAGGAAGTACAGCGTCATGGTGATCGCCGGCGGCACCAGCGTCTGGCCCCAGATGCGCAGGATGCGCATGACTTCGCGGCGGACGATCGTGCGCAGAGCGACGAGGTTGAGTTGCAGGGACGTACGTTCGATGGGCGCGACGGGGGTTTGGCTCATGCGCGCATGCTCGCAGTTGCGCTTGTCGTCATCCCGGCGGAGGCGGGACAAGCGCATAGCGCGCAGGACAGCCGAAGGCTGGTCCCGGAGGGACGAGCGAAGCGAGCAATCCAGTGACCTTGCTGTTGTTCGTTTGCCGAACGAAGGTCGCTGGATTCACGCCTACGCGGGAATGGCGATCCTGAAGGGGGTGGATTCCCCCTCTGGTGGCATTGACAAGAAAAATTAGTCACGCAGCCAACTCCCGCTTCGCTGCCGCTTCATCCCCCGTCAACCGCACGAACAGTTCCTCCAGACGATTCGATTTCGTACGCATCGAACGCACGCGAATCCCGGCATCGCCCAACGCAGCGAACACGCGGTTGAGATCCATCGCGCGCGGCATGTCGAGATCGAGCGTGTGGTCATCGGCGGCGCTCATCGCCACGCCTTCGATATGCGGTAACACGGCGGGCAACGATCCGTCGATGTCGAACAGGAAACCTTCCACGTCGAG
>JALYOU010000120.1 GCA_030856725.1 Pseudomonadota bacterium | reverse complement strand
CGCCGTCGACGTGGGCAACACGCGCCTGAAATGGGCGCTGTACGGGGAGGCCAGGCCGGGTGCCATGCTGATCGAGCACGGGGCGGTTTTCCTGGAGGCCATCGAAAGCCTGGCCGAAGGACCGTGGCGAGACCTGCAGCAGCCCAGGAGCATGCTCGGCAGCATCGTCGCCGGAGAAGGCGTTCGCCGTCGCACCGAGGCGCAGCTCGAGGAGCTCTGGGACATCGAGCCGCGCTGGGTGGTGAGCAGCGCGCAGGCGTGCGGCGTGACGAACGGCTACGACCATCCGATCCGGCTCGGCGTCGACCGCTGGGTGGCGATGATCGCGGCCCGGCAGCGCATCCTCGAGCGCGGGCCGCCACAACCGGCGCTGGTCGTGATGGTCGGCACGGCCGTCACCGTCGATGCGGTCGACACCGACGGGCGCTTCCTCGGCGGCCTGATCCTGCCCGGCTTCGGGCTGATGCTGCGCGCGCTCGAGATGGGGACCGCCGGCCTCAAAGCACCCACCGGGGAAGCCGTCGACTTCCCGACCAACACCAGCGACGCGCTGATGAGCGGCGGCGCCGATGCCGTCGCCGGAGCCGTCGAGCGCATGCACCGGAAGCTGACGCAGCGTTGCGGCCAGGCGCCGGCGCTGATCATGAGCGGCGGCGCGGCGGTGAAGCTGGACTCGATCAGCGACCTGCCGTTCGAGACCGTCGACACGCTCATCTTCGAGGGCTTGCTCCACCTCGAGGCGAGCCGTCGCGCGCCCGAGAACCGCTAGTTCACTGAATCAGATGAATTGGCGGTAACCCGTCGAGTTGGATCGGCGTATTTCCACTTTAGTGGCCTTGGGTTCTTGTTGTATTGGAGGATGTAGCGCATGAGCTTCTTATCTAGGTCTTTGACGCTGGTGAAGATGCCGCGGGCAATGATGTCGCGCTGGATGCGGGCGAACCAGTTCTCGACCTGGTTCAACCAAGACGAGTACGTCGGCGTGTAGTGGATATGAACTCGAGGATGCTTGGCCAGGAGCGCTTGCACGAGAGGAGTCTTGTGACTGCTGACGTTGTCGCAGATGACGTGGATTTCGCGCTGCGGCGGCTGGCCGGCGACGATGTCTTCGAGGAATGCAACGAACTGCTCACTGGTGTGACGCCCCGCGGTCTTGCCCAGCACTTCGCCGGTGGCGGTGTTTAACGCCGCAAACAGGCTCAGCGTGCCGTTGCGCTTGTATTCGAAGCCATGGCTCTCGGCACGTCCGGGCGACAACGGCAGCATTCGGTCCTTGCGGTCCAGCGCCTGGATCGCCGTCTTCTCATCCACGCAGAACACCGCCGCATGCGCCGGGGGATTCAAGTACAGCCCGATCACATCTGCGGCCTTGATCTCGAAGTCCGGGTCATTGGAGACCATGTGGGTATCCAGCCGATGCGGCCTGACCCCGTGCTTGCGCCAGATGCGCTGCACGGTGGAGAACGAGACGTCGCCGAGCTCGGCGGCGAGCTTCCTGCTGCTCCAGTGCGTCGAGCCATCGCGCGGCAAGCGCTTGAGGGTCCGCTCGAGCACACGCGCATGCAGCTTGGCCACCGGCTGCTTGGGCGCTCGGCCCGGGTGCAGCGAGACCAAACCGATCAGGCCCTGCGAGTCAAAGGCAGCAGTCCAGCGAGTCACAAACGCGTCGTTGCAGGCAAGCTTGTCGCGGATGTCGACGCGTCGCTCGCCATCGGCCCACAACAGCACGCATCGCGCACGCCGGATGACGGCCGCGTTGCCGTGCCGCTGCCGCAACACGGAACGCAGTTCGTCGCGCTGATCAGAGCTCAAGTTCATTCTTCGCATGTCCAATCATTTGCGGACATTGCATCCGATTTCAATGATTCAATCGACTAGTGTGCTGTCCCTGCAACTAACAGGCATAAATAGTGCATACGTCTGCGGTATCTTCGGAACGGAGATACCGCGATGACGAGAGGCAGGCCGAAGGCGGAGTTGATGATGACGGATGACGAGCGAGCGC
>JALYOU010000111.1 GCA_030856725.1 Pseudomonadota bacterium | reverse complement strand
AAATGACACCAGCGCTCGCGGCTGAAGCCGCTCCTACAAAGAGCAACCGACTCCGAAACCTGTCTACATCGCGGCACTCAATCACCGTGGACGGGTGCGGTGCCGGTCGGGGCGGAAGGATTGGCCTCGGTTTCGGCTTCTTTCGCGGCCTGTTTCTTGGCCAGTTTCTCGTCCTGCTTCTTCTTCTTGGCGATTTCGCGCTGTCGCTTTTCGAACGAATAGTTGGGCTTTGCCATAAGGCGGATCTCGATGTGGGGGCGTGGGTAGTCTAGCGGGTGGGCACGTGTGGGCCGCCAGATTCAAATAATGAATTCAGAAGCCAATGGATTCAGAGTCGCCGCACCCGGAAGTTGCGTCCCTTGATTTTCCCGGCTTGCAGCCGCGCCAGCGCCTTGTCGGCCTGCCCGCGGGCGATGGCGACGTAAGAACGGGTGGCGTAGACGTCGATCTTGCCGATGGCATTGCCCGGGAGGCCGGCATCGCCGGTGATCGCGCCGACGATGTCGCCGGGGCGCAGTTTGTCGGTGCGGCCGGCGTCGATGCGCAGCGTAGCCATCGGGGCAGGCGGGGCGCGTACGCCCTTGAGGTTGGCGAGGGGCGCCCGCGACCAGCGCAGCGGCCGGCCGGTGTGGGTTTCGATCTGGGTCGCGCGCGAGACCTCGCGCGGCGTGCACAGGCTCAAGGCAAGACCCGTACGCCCGGCACGTCCGGTGCGGCCGATGCGATGGACGTACACGTCGGGATCGGTCGGAAGTTCGTAATTGACCACCGCGCCGAGGTCGGCGATGTCCAGCCCACGTGCAGCCACGTCGCTGGCGACCAGCACATTGCAGCTGCGGTTGGCGAAACGCACCAGGATCTCGTCGCGGTCGCGCTGCTCCATGTCGCCGTGCAACGCGAGGGCGGAAAAACCCAGGTGCGCGAGCGATGCCGCGACGTCGTCGGCATCGCGCCGCGTGTTGCAGAACACCACGGCCGAGTCGGGGTTGTGGTCCAGCAGCAATCCCGCCAGTGCAGCAGGTTTCTGCGCCAGTTCGACTTCATGGAAATGTTCGGCGATGACCGCGGCATCGCCCGCGCCATCGACCGTGACCTCGACCGGATCGCGCATCACCTTGCGCGCGATGTCCCGGATCGCGTCGGGGTACGTCGCTGAGAACAGCAAGGTCTGACGCTCCTTTGGCGTCTTGCCGACAATCTCGCGGATCGGCTCCTCGAAGCCCATGTCGAGCATGCGGTCCGCTTCATCCAGCACCAGCACGCGCACGCCGCCCAGGTGCAATGCCTGCTTGCGTAGCAGCTCCTGCACCCGGCCCGGCGTGCCGACGACGATATGCGGATCGTGCGCGAGCGAGGCGAGCTGCGGCCCTAGCGGCATGCCGCCGGTCAAGGTGAGCAGTTTGAGGTTGGGGATGCCGGTGGCGAGCTTGCGCAGATGCTTGCTTACCTGGTCGGCGAGCTCGCGCGTGGGACACAACACCAGCGCCTGCAGCCGGATCAGCGCGGGATCGAGCCGGTGCAGCAGGCCCAGTCCGAATGCCGCCGTCTTGCCGCTGCCGGTGGGCGCCTGCGCGATGAGATCGCGGCCTTCGATCAAGGCCGGCAGGCTTTGCGCCTGCACCGGCGTCATCTGCACGTGGCCGAGGGCATCGAGACCCTGGAATAGGGCAGGGTTGAGGGGCAGGTCGGTGAATTCGTTCATGGGCTCGCTCATGCGACATGATCGCAGCTGTTCCTGCACTGCGTAGCTTTCCCGAACGAAACAGGAGGCGGGTAACGAATCGCTTTTCTTCACAGTCCAATACAAGCCCGCGGGGAATGATGCTCGCCGCTTGCGCGTCCTGGAGAGCCGGGACGTGATCTTGCAACCCATCACAGGCCTTTTCGATCATTCGCCTTCAAGGAGGCTCCATGAAATTTGCAACACCCGCGTCCATTGCCACCGCCACCCTGATCCTTGCCGGACTAGGTGCATGTACGCGTACACCGGAACCGCCTGCAAAAGACGCGGCGACAGTCCCGGCTCCGAAGGCCGAGCAGCCAACGCAGGGACAAATCACTGAACCCGTGCCCATGGCCTATGAAGAGCCTGTCGTGGGCGGCGCCGTGATGTCGGCGGGTAAGGACCTGTTGTCCAACCTCGCCAAGTCACGCGACCACACCACCCTGCTGAAAGCGATCCAGGCCTCCGGCCACAACGAAATCCTGACCGGATCCGGCCCGTTCACCCTGTTCGCACCCACCAATGCCGCCTTCGACCGGCTTCCTCCCGGCACTCTGGACAATCTGCTCAAGCCCGAGAACAGGAGTCAGCTGATCGCCCTGTTGAACTATCACATCGTGCCCGAGCGCCTGGACGCGCGCGAACTGGAATCGCGCATGCTTGCGGCCAATGGCGACATCAGCCTGCAGACCATCGATGGGCCGCCTCTGAAGGCGACCGTTGGGAACGGCAAGGCCATGGTGGTCGATACCAGCGGCGGCGTCGCCGGCATCGCTATCGCCAATGTGGTGCAGACCAACGGCGTCATGCACGTGATTGACGCCGTCATGATGCCGAAGAAAACCCCGACGCCCTGAGTGCAAAAACCGGTTCGCCCTATCGAGGCGAACCGGTTTTATTTGAACAGACGACGCAGCGGGTGATCAGCCTACCAGTCGCTGGCTCAGCCACCACACCGCCAGTCCGGCGATCAGCAGGGACAGTGCGGGCATCGCATAGCGGGCATACCAGCGCTGGTGTCGCACGGCAAACAGCAGTGGCATCACGATCGCCACCACCGTCAACTGGCCAAGCTCCACGCCAATATTGAAACTGAGCAATGCCGTCAGGCGCGCACTGTCGGGCAGACCGAGTTCGCCCAGCGCACCGGCGAAACCGAATCCGTGGATGAGGCCGAATGCAAAGCCCACCACCCATAGGCGCCGGGTTACGACCGGATACAGATTGTTCAAGGCAGCCAGCAGCACGCTTGCCGCGATCGCCGCCTCGATCCAGCGCGATGCGGGCGTGACCCAGTCCAGTGCCGCCAGTACCAGCGTGATCGAGTGAGCAACGGTGAACGCCGTCACCACACCGACCACGTGCAGCAATCCAGGCCGGAGGCGCGGGATTGGCTGCCATTGACGACCCACCCGGATCAAGGCCGCAGGCAGCAGCAGCGAGATCAGGAAGGCCAAGTGGTCGTAGCCGATCAGGATGTGGTGGATGCCTTCGCGCAGGTAGTCGAAAAAAGGTTGGCCCTGGCCCATGGACAAGGCCACCGTGCCCGCATCGGCGCGGGCTATGCCGGTGGTGACGCTGTCTCCGCGCCGCATCGTGAGCAGTGCGCGGTGCTGCGGGTCCTGTTCGAAGAACAGGCGATAGTCAACGCTCAGCGCATCGTCGATCACGCAATCGGACGTGAGTTGCACCGTCGCGTACATGCCATCGTCGTAGCGGCGCACGGCCAGACCTGTGGGCCTCAGTGGGCACTCCATAGCGGGGGTGGAGACAGACACGTTGGCCAACACCAGCGATTGCAATTGCCCGCGCACCGCCGACAGCTCGCCCCAGGTGATGATTTCGTCCTGGTTTGCATCCAGCGGCAGTGATAACGCCAAGTCCCGCAACGCCAGATCAAGTTCGATCTTCGCGCCACGGCCTTCTTCATTGACCAAAACCTCGACATGCGATACCGAGAGCGTGTGGCTTTGCGCAGGCCCGGCCATCAGCAACAACAGCAGCCACCACAGCACCCGCAGACTCATTGGCGCACCTCGTCCAGTGGCTCCAGTTTCATCTTCTGGGAAGCTGCCCAGACATCCAGCGGCTTCAGTGCATCGGTACGTCCGGCAGCCAGTGCAGCGCGGCGCAGCAACGCCACATCTTCATGATCGCGCTGCGTTTCAAAATTGCGCTGCGCAAGTTTCAGTGCGCCCGCCGCATCGTTCTTCAGTGTCAGCAGGTACTCCGCCTCATCGCGCAATTCCGGGTCCACGCCTACGGCATGTGCTGTGGCATACCGACGCCCCAGCGACCGGATCAGGGCGGGCGCCTGCGGAGACTTCGTGGCATGCGCCGCCAACGCCATCTGCAACATC
>JALYOU010000100.1 GCA_030856725.1 Pseudomonadota bacterium | reverse complement strand
ACCACGATCGGCGATACAAAGTTCGTGACCACAGGCGTGCTCGGCGTGTCCACGCGGGCGCAAGATGGTGTCGCCTTGCAGCGCGGTTTCCCGATGTGGGCGACGATTCCCGGTTCCAAATCGCTGGCGCTCGGGCGTCGCTGGCATTTCTTTTTTGCGTGGGCGTGGGTGATCAATGGGGCGCTGTATCTCGCGTGGTCGCTTGGCAGCCGGCATTTGACGTGTGACCTGACCATGCAACGGCGAGACTGGCGCGGAATCATGCAATCAGTCCGCGATCATCTGCGGTTTCGCCATCCTGTCGGCGACGAGGCCGCGCGCTACAACCCATTGCAGAAACTCGCCTACCTCGGCGTGATCTTCATTCTTGCGCCGCTGGCAGTGATGACCGGCCTGGCGATGTCGCCGCAGATGGATACGGTGCTGGGCTGGTGGCTGCGACTCGTCGGCGGGCGACAATCGGCGCGGACGCTGCATTTCATCGCGATGGGCCTGTTCGTACTGTTCACGCTGGTGCATGTCGTGATGGTCGTTTACGCCGGGCCCTTGAACGAATTGCGATCGATGATCACCGGACGGTTCCGGGTACGGTATTCACGCGCGGAATCAGCGAAAACAGATGCCGCAGGAGAGGACACGCATGCGTGACGCAGACTTCAGGCCATCCCGCCGTCTGCTGCTGCGCGGCGCGCTTGCCGGCGCGGGCGTGAGCTTGTTGTCGGGATGCGAAGCCTTGTCAGGAAACGAGGCGTTCGTCGATGTGCTCGCGACCGCCGAGCCGCTGACCGCGCGCGTGCAGCGCATGCTCACAGGAAATCGCCTCGCGCCGGAATACCAGACGTCGATGATCTCGCCGGTGTTCCGCGCCAACGGTTCGATCAATCCGCAGACGTCGGAATATCTTGCGCTCAAGGCCAACAATTTCAGCGACTATCGCTTGCGTGTCCGTGGCTTGGTGCGCAAACCGCTTGAATTTTCGCTGGATGCTTTGCGCGCCATGCCCGCGCGCAGCCAGATCACGCGCCACGATTGCGTCGAAGGCTGGAGCGTGATCGGTGGCTGGGCGGGCGTGCCCCTGGCCACAATGCTGGACCTTGCGGAAGTGAAACCTGGCGCACGTTACGTCGTCTTCCATTGCTTCGACGATCTCAGCAACGACGGCAGCCGCTATTACGAAAGCGTGGACCTGCTCGACGCATACCACCCGCAGACCATCGTCGCGCATACGCTCAATGGCGCGCCCATTCCGGTCGGCAACGGTGCGCCGGTGCGGATGCGGATTGAACGCAAGCTCGGCTACAAGATGCCAAAGTACGTGCATACCATCGAGTTGGTAGATGCGTATGCGCGGTTCGGGGCGGGGAAAGGCGGGTATTGGGAAGACCAGGGTTACGACTGGTATGGGGGGATTTGATGGCGCTTGTCATTTTCGGCTGCCAGATGACGAGTTGGTGGGCCAGAGTCGACCCTACGAATCCTTTTCGTCGTAGCCCACTTCGATGATCGCGTACCGCACGATCCCGCCCGGCAGCGTGGCCTCGAATTCATCGTCGATGCGCTTCTTCAGCATCGCGCGCGCCAGCGGTGAATCGACGCTGATGTAACCAAGTTTCGCGTCGGTTTCATCCGGCCCGACGATCCGGTAGCGGAGCATCTCGCCATTGCCGAGGTTCTCGACGATCACGCGCGCGCCGAAGAACACAGCGCCGGGATCGTTCGGAGTCGTTTCGACCACGCGCAATGCTTCAAGCCGTTTGGACAAGTAACGGATGCGACGGTCGATCTCGCCGAGCTGCTTTTTGCGATACGTGTACTCGGCATTCTCCGAACGATCGCCCTCCGCCGCCGCAGCGGCGAGGGCCATGACCACTTCGGGGCGTTTCGTGCGCCACAGGTCATCGAGTTCCGACTTCAGCCGCGCGTGGCCTTCCCGCGTGATGAGCGCAGTGCTTTTTTCCAGTGGCGGACGCCAGCGCCCCAATTACTGCGCGGCGCCTTCGCGCTGCAGCGCCATGCCACCTTCGAGCGCGCGGATTTCGTTGTCCGACACCACCGCGTACTTGCTGTCGGTCTCGGTCTTGCTGTTGGGATCAAGCAGAACTTCCGTGCCCATGGGATCCGCGGTCCACGTGCCGTCGGACATCGCATCGCTCATTTTGGATGTGTAAGTGCCATCGGCGTTGAGGGTGACGGTGTTGCCGTTCGCACTGAAGGTGCCTGCGAATGCTTTCATCATGAAAGGTCGTTGTTCGACAGGCGCGGGTGCATCCGCAACTGCGGGCATGGCGGCCTCCGGTACGGGCGCGGCCGGAGTGGCCTCAGGTTCCGCGTTGCGATTACAACCGGCCGCGAACACGACACTGATCATTGCAACGACGAACGGCTTGCTGAACTTCATGGACTTACTCCCTGTAGATGCGGTCAACGACCGCCGAAAATACCACCGAGCACGCCGCGCACGATGCGATTGGTCACGGTGCGCGCGGCCTGTTTGCTGGCCGCTTCGACCACGCCCTGGCGACGTTTGGTTCCCCACATCCACTCATTGATCTTCTGGCCCATGCCGCCTTGTTGCGCATCGGCACCATCGGATTTCGCCGCGGAGGCCTGCGTGTTGGCCGCGGCTGCCTCAGTGCGTTTTGCCAGCAGTTCGAAGGCTGATTCGCGATCGATGGTCTTGTCGTATTTGCCACCGACCGGGCTACCGGCCCGCACCTGCGCGCGTTCGGTTTCGGTGATGGCACCCATGCGGCTGCGTGGCGGCGCGATCAACGTGCGCTCGACCGGCATGGGAATCCCCTTGTCCTGCAGCATCGATACCAGCGCTTCGCCGACGCCGAGTTGCGAGATGGCTTTGGCCACGTCGAGTTTCGGATTGGCGACGAAGGTTTCGGCCGCGGTCTTCACCGCTTTCTGGTCGCGCGGCGTGAACGCACGCAGCGCATGCTGCACGCGATTGCCCATCTGTCCGAGGATGTTGTCGGGCACGTCGTCTGGGAACTGCGAACAGAAATACACGCCGACGCCCTTGGAACGGATGATCCGCACGACTTGTTCGACGCGTTGCCGCAATGCCGGGGGTGCGTCGTCGAACAGCAGATGCGCCTCGTCGAACACGAACACGAGCTTGGGTTTGTCGAGGTCGCCGACTTCTGGCAACAACTCGAACAGTTCCGACAACAACCACAACAGGAAACTCGAGTACAGCCGCGGCTTCAGGATCAGCTGATCCGCGGCGAGGATGCCGATCACGCCGCGCCCATCCTGGGTGGTGCGCATAAGGTCATTGAGTTCCAGCGCCGGCTCGCCGAAGAACATCTCACCGCCTTCCTGTTCCAGCCGCAGCAATGCGCGCTGGATCGCACCGATCGACGGCGTGCTGACGAGGCCATATTCGGTGGAAATCGTCTTGCGTTCCTGGCCCACGACGCCGAGCAGCGCGCGCAGGTCCTGCATGTCGAGCAGCAGCAGGCCACGGTCGTCCGCCAGCTTGAACACGATGTCGAGCACGCCGCTTTGGGTGTCGTTGAGTTCAAGGATGCGCGACAGCAGCGTCGGCCCGATCTCGCTGACGGTGGCGCGCACCGGATGACCGAGCTTGCCGTAGAGATCCCAGAACACCACGGGATTGCCTTCGGACACGTAATCGGCAATGCCGATCTCGGCGATGCGTTCGCGCACTCTGTCGTTCGGCGTTCCGGCCATCGCAAGGCCAGCAACATCGCCTTTCACGTCGGCCATGAACACCGGCACGCCGAGCCGCGAGAAGCCTTCGGCCAGCGTCATCAACGTCACCGTCTTGCCGGTGCCCGTCGCGCCCGCGACCAGGCCGTGGCGATTGCCGTATCTCGGTTGCAGGAACACCTGACCGCTATCGGGCGTGGTGACGGCCTTGCCGACGAGTATCGGGTTCATGAAAGTTCCGTGTGGAGGATTGGCTGATTCTATTGCAGGAGTGTGCAGGGTGGGCC
>JALYOU010000088.1 GCA_030856725.1 Pseudomonadota bacterium | reverse complement strand
TCTTGCGGAAGCCGGCGATGCCCGCGGCGGCCAGTGTCTTGATCGGGCCGGCGGAGATGGCGTTGACGCGGATACCTTCCGGGCCGAGGTTGTAGGCGAGGTAGCGCATGGTCGCTTCCAGGCTTGCCTTGGCGACGCCCATCACGTTGTAGCCGGGGAGTGCGCGTTCGGCGCCGAGGTAGGTGAGGGTGAGGATGGAGCCGTTGCGGCCGGCCATCATCGGGCGCGCGGCCTTGGCCATCGCGGCCAGCGAATACGCAGAGACGTCGTGCGCGATGGCGAAGTTCTCGCGGGTCAGCCCGTCGAGGAACTGGCCGGCGATCGCCTCGCGCGGTGCGAATGCGATGGCGTGGATGAGGATGTCGAAGCCGTCCCAGTGTTTGCCGAGTTGCTCCAGGCACGCGGCGATCTGCGCGTCGTCGGCGACGTCGAGCGGGATGACGATGTCGCTGCCGTATTCCTTCGCGGCGTTTTCGACGCGCGATTTCAGCTTGTCGTTCTGGTAGGTGAAAGCCAGTTCCGCACCTTCGCGGTGCATCGCCTGGGCTATGCCGCTGGCGATGGAACGCTCGCTGGCGATGCCGGTGATCAGCGCGCGCTTGCCTTGCAGGAAACCCATGTCGTTACCTTGCCGTTGCCGTGGAAGACGCAAGTGTGCCGCTGCGGCTGCACGCCGTCGAGAGCCATGGGCCGTCGAGACCTATGGGCCGTGAAGGCTATGGGCCGTCGAGTTTGAGGGTCATGCCGGGCTTGAGCGTGCTTTGCGCGGTGAGGCCATTGCGCTGCAGCAGTTCGGCGGTGCGCAGTTTGTATCTGCTGGCAATGATGGACGCGGATTCACCGCGCCTGACGGTGTGCGTACGGAGTTTTTCGGTGGGAGACGTTGCATTCGCGGCGGCCACATCGATCGTGGCCGGGGTCAAGCGGCCGTCGGGTGGACTGAGGATCGCGGCGACGCGATCTGCGGCAGGGTCGGGATCGTTGTTGACGGCGGCAACAGCGTTCGCACTTGCGGCAACGCCGCGGGCGGCGGGCATCGACATCAGCACGCGCAAGGCGCGATCGACACGTTGCACGCGTCCGCCCGCGAAGGCCGGATTCAGGCGTTTGAGTTGCGCGGCGTCAACACCCTGTTGCGCAGCCCAGGCATCGAGGTGAGTGACCTTTGGAGGCAGGACTTCGGCCGTGAGCACCGGCACTGGACGGTCGATGGCGCGCATCCAACCGTCACGATCCTCGGCCTGCACGATCAGGCACGACAGCGCACGCAATTTCTGCACGTAGGCCTGGGTGATGCCGGACAGGCCGACCAGCTTCTCGGGTTGCGCGTTACGCGCGTTCTGGCCGCTGCGGCGCAGCGATTGCAGCACGCGGTATTCGCCGGCGTTGTAGCCCATCACCGCCAACCGCCAGTCGCCGGCGAATATGCCGTTGAGTGTTTTCAGGTAACGCACGGCGGCCTTGGTCGAATCGACCGGCGACATGCGGCCGTCGTAGCCGGCGCGGATCGGGATCTGATGGTTGCGTGCGGTCACGCCGATGAACTGCCATAGGCCCGCTGGCCCGCTGGCGCTGCGGGCGCCGGGCTTGTAGCCGCTTTCCACGAACGGGATCAGCGCAAATTCGGTCGGCAGGTGGGCTTCACGCAGCGCGTCCACTACGTACCCGAACAGTGGCAGCACGTCGTCGCTTTTCGCCGCCATCTGCTTGGGTGCATTGGCGAAGTGCTCACGCCAGCGCGGGCTGGTGCCCGCCGGGCAGGTCGGATCGGCGAGTCCTTCGCGGAAACGCTGGTAGATTTCGCGTCCACTGCGGGTGTTTGCGGGGGCTGCTTTTTCGGGAGGCGCCTTGGCGGACGACACGTCGGTGGACGGCATGTTGGTGGTCGGCACGCCCAGGGACGACACGTTCGCCGGCGCTTCTGTGGCCGCGACAAGCGAAGACGGGTCGATGGGCGGTTTTTCCTGCGCGTGCAGGGGGTGGGCCGCGAGGCAGGCAAGCAACCCAAGCC
>JALYOU010000070.1 GCA_030856725.1 Pseudomonadota bacterium | reverse complement strand
GCGGTTTTCTTGCCGATGCCGGGGATGCGCGTAAGCGAGGCGACATCGTTGGTCTGCAGCATGCGCACGAAGTCGTCGACGCTCACGCCCGACAGCACGGCCAGCGCGATCTTCGCGCCGATGCCCGAGACCTTCTGCACGTCGCGGAACAGGCGGCGCTCGCCTTCGCTCAGAAAACCGTAGAGGGAGACGCTGTCTTCCTTCTGCGCGTAGTGGGTGAACAGCCCGACTTCGCGGCCAACATCGGGCAGGTCGTAGAAGGTGCTCATCGGGGCTTCGAGTTCGTAGCCGACGCCATTGACGTCAATCACCAGCCAAGGGGGCTGTTTGTGGATAAGGGTGCCTTTGAGTCGACCGATCATGGTTTCGATGCTCTTTTTTTCGGTCCCGAGACAGCTTGGCAGTTCCTTCTCCCCTCGGGAGAAGGTGCCCGTAGGGCGGATGAGGGAGCGCGCGACCCGATTGCGTTAAACGTCATTACTCAGCCCTCCACGACAGATCAATTCCATTTACGTTGCAGTACAACGCGACTTGAACGTCCGCTCCCTCATCCGGCGCTGCGCGCCACCTTCTCCCGGAGGGAGAAGGCAAAGCATCATTTCCTGCTCCACGCCTCGCGCACACCCACACCCATCCGGTTCGCGCTCGCCCGCACATGCGCATGCGTGATCGCCACCGCCAGCGCGTCGGCGGCATCGGACTGCAACTTGCCTTGGAGGTTCAGCAGCAAGCCCACCATGTGCTGCACCTGCACCTTGTCTGCCGCGCCTTTGCCGACCACCGCCAGCTTGACCTCTTTCGCCGCATATTCGTGGATCGGCAGGTCGCGCAGTACCACGGCGCACATCGCCGCGCCGCGCGCGTGACCGAGTTTCAACGCGGAATCCGGGTTGCGCGCCATGAACACTTTTTCGATGGCGACTTCGTCCGGCTTCCATGTATCGATCACCTCGGCGATTCCGTCCAGCAATCGCCGCAACCGCTGCGCGAAATCGCCATCGCCGAGCAGGCGCAGTGGCGCGTGGAAGACATGCGTGGTCTTGCCGGCCACATCGACGTCGATGATGCCGATCCCCGTGCATTGCGAGCCGGGGTCGATGCCGAGGATGCGGGTGGAGCCGAGGTTCTGGATTCGGGATTCGGGATTCGACAAAGTCAAAGGCCCAAGCCGGACTGATTCCAATACGCATGCGTTCCGATCGCGGCAGCGCGCTGATCACGAATCCCGAATCCCGAATCTGCAATCACGGGTACGCACCCGGATCCGCGTTCGAATACACATGCTGCACGTCGTCGAGATCCTCCAGCCAGCCGAGCAACTTCGCGACCAGCTGTGCGGTATCGCCCTCGACTGCGATGTCGTTCTCCGCGCGATACGTGACTTCGGCATAGCCCGGTTTGAAACCCGTGGCCGTGAGCGCGGTTTGCACTGATTCGAAATCATCCGGCGCTGTCAACACGTCGATCGCGCCGTCTTCGGGATACACCACCACATCGTCCGCGCCGGCTTCGATCGCAGCGTTGGTGATCGCGTCTTCATCGGCGCCTGAGGCGTAGCTCAGCACGCCCAATTTTTTGAACAGGAACGCGACCGATCCATCGGTGCCAAGGTTGCCGCCGAACTTGCCGAACGCGTGGCGCACGTCGGCGACGGTGCGCACCTTGTTGTCGGTGAGGCAATCGACGATCACCGCCACGCCACCGGGCGCATAGCCTTCGTAGCGGATTTCCTCGTAATCAACGCCTTCCAGCTCGCCCGTGGCTTTCTTGATCGCGCGCTCGATGGTGTCCTTGGTCATGTTGGCCGAGAGCGCCTTGTCAACCGCGGTGCGCAGGCGCGGATTGCTGCCCGCGTCGCCACCGCCGCCACGCGCCGCGACGTTGATCTCGCGGATGAGCTTGGTGAAGATCTTGCCGCGTCGCGCGTCTTCGGCGTTCTTGCGGCCTTCGATGGAGGGGCCTCGGCCCATGGAACACTCCGGAATTTTGCGGATCTGCGAAGCGGCAATTTTACGCGACGGCGCGTCCCGCCGCTGTTTTGCAGGAGCGCCCCTTTTGGAGGCTTAATCGGAAATGACCGTCGCGCCTGAGAGGCGCTCCTGCAAAGACGTAAAGCGACCCTTGTCCAGGAATTCCACTGCCTGCGTGGCGGCCTCGGCCGAAAACAACAGGCCGCTGTGACTGGCATTAATGACGACGTGATCCGCCAACCCCGGCGTTTGCGTTTCGGCCACCGACACGGTGCCGTCGTTGGCGTCCGCGAAGCGCGCGACGAACACGCCCAGTCCAAGAGGCGAGGCACCGGCAATCATGCCGACCTGCACGCTCGCGGGCCAGGTGACGCAGCCGCGTCGCAACAAGTCCGCGCTGCGGCCCAGCCACAGCGATGCCGCCGGCCAGCGCGCAAGCCCAGCCGCCGCGCCGCTGCCGCACAAGGGGACGCCGAGACAGACCATCCGCGACACCGGCAAGTCCGGCTCGCTCGCCAATGCTTCGAGTGCGATCAGTCCACCCAGGCTGTGCGCGACGATGTGCGCCTCGCCGCCTTTGCGTAGCCGTTTCGCGAGCCGCGGTACGGCTGCATCTGGGCCACCGACGATGCTGTGGTAACCAAAGATTTCAGGCAGGAATCCCGCGGCGCGCAGACGCGCTGCAAACCATTGCGTGGTGAGACCGGTCATCCACAGACCGTGGAGGATGACGACGCGTTTGCTCATGCAGTCCCTTCTCCCATCGGGAGAAGGTGCCCGAAGGGCGGATGAGGGCGTACCAGTCCAGTTGTAATGCAAGTTCCGTGGCCCATCACTCTTCCCCCTCATCTGTCGCTGTCGCGACATCTTCTCCCGGAGGTAGAAGACCGCAAACGCCACTGCAGCCTGTCGGTTTCCTACTTTGTCACAGATAAAAAAAGTGAATCAGTCCAGTAACCCATGCCGCACCGCATACCGCACCACTTCCGCCGTGTTGCGCACGTCGAGCTTGGCGAGTACGCGGGCGCGGTGGTTCTCCGCGGTCTTGGCGCTGATGTCGAGTTTGCGGGCGATTTCCTTGGTGGTGAGGCCTTCGATGATCAGGTGGAAGACTTCGCGCTCGCGTGGCGTCAGTGCGCCATACGGATCGTCGACGCGTTGCGGGTTATGCAGTTGCTCGGCCAGCGCCTTGGCCGCCTGTGGACCGAAATGCCCTCGTCCGGCATGCAGGCTGTGTAGCGCCGCCAGCAGTTCGGCGCCGGCGCTGTCCTTGACCAGGTAGCCGGACGCGCCGGCGCGCACCGCCTGCAGCACGTATTCGTCTTCCTGGTGCATGGTCAGCACAAGCACGCGGGTGTCCGGCAATGCCTCGCGCAGCCGCCGCACCAGTTCGATGCCGTTGAGCCGCGGCATCGACAGATCCGTGATCACGATGTCGGGACGCGTCTGCACCGCTTTTTCCAGTGCCTCGATGCCGTCGGCGGCCTGCGCTACGACCTGCACCTCGCCATCGGCCTGCAGCAGGCTGACCAGGCTTTCACGCACCATGGTGTGGTCGTCGGCAATCAGTATGCGCATGTGTACCCCCGTGCAGGACTTTACGCTGCGCGACAGTGTTGGCGGCGTCAAGCGTGTTTTCTTTTGGATACGTCACCAGGCACCGGAGGCTGCCGATGTGGGAACGACTGAAGTCGCGGCTTGCAGGATCCCGTCGCGACTTCCCGTCGCCCCTACGGGGGGCTAAGCGCCATCAGTCAACGGCACGATGGCGCGCAGCCGGGTGCCGGCGCCGGGCGTCGAATGCAGTTCCAGCCCGCCGCCGTACAGGCGCAGGCGTTCGCGCATGCCGCCGAGGCCGCTGCCGCCGCTGCGCAAGGCTTGCTCCGGATCGCAGCCGCGGCCGTCGTCGACGACCTGCAGTTGTACGCGGCCGTCGCGCGCGATCAGGCGCAGCAGCACGTTGCTAGCCTGCGCATGTTTGCTGGCGTTGTTGAAAGCTTCCTGCGCAACCCGGTAGAGCAACGTCTGCAGTTCGCCGTCGAGCGGGGGTAATGCTTCGATTTCGAGCGTGATAGCGAGGTTGGCCGATTCGCCAAGGCTTCGCGCCAGCCAGCGCAACGCGGGTTCGAGGCCGAGGTCATCGAGGATCGGAGGGCGCAGCAGGCGCGAGAGTTCGCGGGTGTCTTCCAGCGTGTCGGCGCACAGCGCGATGGCGGTGTCGATACGTTCGCGGAATCGGGCCTGCTGTGCAGCGTCGTCGTCGTCGCGCAGTTGCGACAGCCTGTGCTTGAGTGCGGTCAGGTTCTGGCCGATGCCGTCGTGCAGTTCACGTGCCAGCCGCCGCTGTTCGTCTTCCTGCACCTGCCAGACCGAACGGCCAAGGCGGCGGAATTCGCGTTCGTTGCGTTGCAGGCGTTCGAGCAGGGACTGGTATTGCTGGCGCAGCGTGTCGATGTCGTTGGCTTGCACGCTTTTGATCGGGCGTTCGTCCATGTGTGCGCTCAGGAATCCGCCGGAGCCGGCGACGCTTGCTCCCGCGCCGCATCGAAACCATCGCGCAATGCCGCCGGCAGTTGTTCACGCAGGCGCTGCAGCGTTGCGCGCGCAGCGGCGGTGGCGTCGGCCGATGCGTTGGCATCGCCGCTGGCGGTCGCCGCGCGCGCGCCGAGAGTGTGCAAACGGTGTGCATGCACGTAATCGCCACGACGCAGCAGCGGCAAAGCTTCGCGATACAGGCGCAGGGCGGTGACCGCATCGCGTGCATCCAGTGCCTGTTGCATCGCGGCCTCGATCCAGTTCAGACGCAGGGCGACATGACCGAGTGCGGCCGTGGCGGCGTCGAGCGTGCCATCGGCGCGGCCGCTGCGCATCGTCTGCACCGCAACCTGCAGCTGCAGCAGGCGCACGCCGGATTGCCGGGCCAGTTGGCGCGCCTGTTGCAGCGACTGTTGCGGCGCACTGTTGTCGCCTGCGCGCGCGGCAAGTTGACTGCGCAACAGGGAGGCAATGCCGCGTTGCTCTGTCGAACCCTGCTTGAGCGCGTCGGCAAGATCGTCCAAGGTTTTGCGCGCGGCGACATCGGCGCGCGCCGCGATCTGAACCTGCGCGCGCAACAAGCCGGCGTCGGCGATGCCGCGCTGATCTTCGCGCTGGCGGAACAGCGTGTCGGCCTTGCCGATCTGTGTCAGCGCAGCGCCGAGATGCCCTTGCAGAAATTCAAGTTCGGCAAGATTACGATGGCTGACCGCGGCTTCTTCCAGCATCTGCTGCTGTTCGGCGGCAGCCAGCGACTTCTGCAACAAGTCGCGGGCCTGGCCCCAGCGACCGCGCGCCATCGCAAGCAGGCCGAGGTTCTGCTGGGTGCGGATGCGGCCGGTGTGATCGTCGAGCTCTTCATAGATATCGGACGACTGCACCAGGTAGGCCTGCGCATCGTCGTAGGCGCCGAGCTGGTATTGCGCGAACCCGATGTCGTTGAGCGCCTGCGCGGTGCGGTGCTGGTCGCCGACCTGTTGCCATGCCGCCAGCGCGCGGCGGAAGGCGGCCAGTGCGCCGGCATAGTCGCCGCGCTCCTCCGCCAGCAGTCCGAGTTCTTCTTCGACCGCAGCCAGCCCGCCGCGGTCGCCGAGTTCGACATGCAATGCACGCGCCTGCTGCAGCGACGACGCCGCTTCCTCGAATTCGCCCTGCAAACCCAGCACGTTGGCAAGATTGCGCAGGCTGGTGGCGAGGCCGTTGCGATTGCCCAGGCTGCGACGCAATTCAACCGCCTTGCGGAATTGTTCTTCGGCATCGCCCGTCTGGCCCAGCCGGCCATAGCCAATGCCAAGCGCGTTGACTGTTTCCGCTTCTCCGTATGTGTTGCGGCTGCGCTTGTTGAGTACCAGCGCGCGCACCAGGTATTCGTCCACGCCACGGCGCGCCTCGCCCTGCAGGATCGAGAGCTTGCCGAGCTCGAACCAGGCGCGTGGATCGTTGGCGTCGCGCTCGATCAGCTTTTGCAGGCCGGCGATCGCGGTCGCGTAATCACCACCAGAGCCCTGTGCGCGCGCGAGGTTGAGTTCGGCGAAGGTGTCGTCGGGATTGGCTTGCAGCAGCGCGCGCCACACGGCGACGGCGGTCGGCGCATCGCCGTCGAGCAGTGCGCGATCCGCGGCGATGCGCTTGCGTAGCCGTTCCGGCGCATCACTGGCGACGCGTTCGGCACGTTCCAGCGCGCTGTAGGCGGTTTCCTGGTCGCCGACCATTTGCGCGACTTCGCCCAGCGCCAGCCATCCGGCGGCGTACTGCGGCGTGCTGTCCGTCACCTTGCGCAACTGTT
Organism: Pseudomonadota bacterium; assembly: GCA_030856725.1. Lineage (GTDB taxonomy): Bacteria > Pseudomonadota > Gammaproteobacteria > Xanthomonadales > Xanthomonadaceae > JALYOU01. The sequence goes on along the minus strand of JALYOU010000070.1, from coordinate 2,522 downwards.
GCTGAGCGTCGCCGAGTGCGCCGCGTTGTCGTGCATGCAGACCCGCGCCATAGGCTTCAAGCGCGGGTTGCGACTCGGGCAACTGGATCTGCAAGGGCGAAGCCAGTGCCAGCGCAAGAGTCATCGCCGGCTGCGCCATGCTGTTGCGCAACGCCGCAGCCACATCGTCGCCACTGGCTTCGACACGCACCGGCGCGCCGTTGCCGGTCTGCAGTTGCGCCTGCGCCTGCCAGCTGGCGGCGTTCTTTTGCAGGCTCACGCGAAGCACGCGATCGGCCGCTGCGATTCGCCGCAAGGCTGCGGCATCCGGGCGAGCGGTGCCGGTCGGATCGAGTTGGCGCAAGGCCTGTTGTGCGCGTTCGGCATCCACCACGGCCAGCCCGGGCGCATTGGCCAGCGCATGTTGCAGCTGCGTACCCAGTGCGACGGCGAGCGGTTGCGACAACGCGTTGGTGTCGTGCTCGATCGGCAACACCAGGAGGCGATGCAGTGGCGGCAACTCGGCCACCACGTTCGCGCTGCCGCTTTCGAGAGCATCGCGTTGCGACCACCACCAGCCGGTGCCGAGCGCAAGCACCAGAAGCGCGATGAGACTCACGACAACGCCGCGCCGCGGATGCAGCTCGCGCGGGACTTCGCGGCGATCGATCGCCTGGATCACTTCTTCGGCATTGCGGAAACGATGCGCCGGTTGTGGCCGCAACAACTTGTCGACCAGTCGCGCCACCCAGGCTGGTGCGTCCGCGCGCAGCCGCGTCACGGGCGGCGGCGTGTGCAGCATGCGTTGCGCGAGCGTTTCGCTGACCGTGCCGCCCGCAAACGGCATCGCGCCGGCCAGCATTTCGTAGAGAATCAGGCCGAGCGCGTACAGGTCGCTGCGGCCATCGACGGCTTCGCCGCGCGCCTGTTCCGGCGACAGATAATCGGGCGTGCCGATCACCGCGCCGGATTGCGTCAAGCCTGTGCTGGCAAGCGAGCGGGCCACGCCGAAATCGCTGATGAAAGCATCGCCAGCGCGATCGATCAGTACGTTGGCGGGTTTAAGGTCGCGATGGACGACATCGCGTGCATGCGCGGCGGACAGGCCTTCAGCGAGTTGCCGGGTGATGCGCAACGCTTCATCGATTGGAAGTTGCCCGTCGCGATCGAGACGGCGGTCGAGCGCTTCGCCATCGACGAAATCCATGCCGATCAGCCACTGGCCTTCGTGCTGCGCGAGGTCGTGGATGCGCACCACGCGCGGGCTCGACACCTGCCGCGCCAGGAGCAGTTCCTGGCGGAAGCGTTCGAAGGATTCGGGACGCTGCGCCAGTTCCGGCCGCAACAATTTGATTGCCACAGGCACGTTGAGCGTGGTGTCGGTTGCGCGGTAGACCACGCCCATGCCGCCGATGCCCAGCATCGACTCGATGCGGAAGCGCCCGGCGATCAGCGTGCCGGGCGCGAATTGGGTTTGCGCGTAGATTCCGGTTGACGTTGGGCCGACGAAACTCTGCTGCGGCGTGTCGCTCATGCCGCAAGCCCGCGTGCGTGCGCGGCCACGATGGTGTTCCAGCGGGGCGCGGCATCCAGCGCCGCTAGGGCCTGGCCGGCCAGCAACCAGACAGCAGCGCTTTCGGCGAATGCACCGAGCAGTTCCAGATCGAGTTGAGTAATCGGCTCACCCGGTTCGCGGCGATCGGCGTACACCGCGCCGAGCAGGCGTTGGCCATCAAGCAGCGGTAGGCAAACCAGTGCATGCAATCCCATGGCCACGACCGATTCGCGTCCGGATAACCACGGATCGCTGGCGACCTGATTGATGGCCACCGGTTCGCCTTGTCGCAAGGCGCGTTGCACCGCGCCGACGCTGCCGGAGAACGCGCGCGTCTTCAGAAACTCCGCATCCAGGTTCGTATCCAGCATGTCGGTAACCGGCATGCCGCTCTTGCGCATCAGACTGGCACGAACGACGTAATCGTCGCCATCGCGCAGCAACAGGAAACCACGGCTGCAGCCCGCCAATCCCAGCACGCCGCGCAGAATGTCGTCGGGAAGCGTGTCGCGATCCGCATGCTGGGCGATCTGCCGCGTCATCGCCGCGGACAGCGCGCGTCGTTCCTGCTCGCGGCCGCGGATGAAGTCGGCCTGGACTGGCTCGAAAAACGCAATCTCGCAGTGCACGTCGCCGAAACGCAGCCACCCGGATTGTTTCAAAGCGGTATCGCGCGCGGCGACGCCATCGACGAAGCTGCCGTTCTTGCTGCCGAGGTCGCACAGACGCCAGCCGGCGTCCTGGAGGTAATCCAGTTCGGCATGGCTGCGCGAGACGGAGGGATGGTCAAGCGTGAGTCCGCAATCGGCAGTACGGCCGACGCGCAGGCGATCACCCGGCTTGATCCAACGGGTGACCGCGGCGCTGTCTGGCGGATAGGCGATAAGGCGGGCCTGCATCACAGGAGTGTACCGCCGGCCCAGAGCGCAGCGCTCCGCAAGAGCTCCTCTCTTCGTAGCAGCGGCTTCAGCCGCGAGCTCTGGATGTC
>JALYOU010000049.1 GCA_030856725.1 Pseudomonadota bacterium | reverse complement strand
GCCAGAACCCGGCGACGAGTTCTTTCGTCTCGGCGAACGGCCCGTCCACGACCGTGCGTTTGCTGCCCGAAAAACGCACGCGCGCGCCCTTGGCACTCGGATGCAAACCCTCGCCGGCCAGCATGATTCCGGCCTTGACCAGTTCCTCGTTGTAGTGGCCCATGTCGGCCAGCAGCTGTTCGCTCGGCATCACGCCTGCCTCCGAATCCCGCGTGGCCTTGACCATCACCATCACTCGCATCGCACGTCTCCTGTCTGTTCAAGTGAAACCCGTGTCTTGTCATTCGGTTCTTGTATTGACGACGAAGCAACGGCGGGGGAATCGACACGGGCAGGATATTTTTTTCGCTTCAGCGCGACGTGTTGACTTCGTACAGGGCCGCTTCCTTCCGGGCAGCGAGGGCGCCGAGCGCAGAGCCAGTGCAACCTGCATACACATTGCGATCCTGCCCGCTTGAGGAGGGATCAAAGCGCATCGCATGGTTCGTCGTGATGCACTACATTGGTGCAATGGCAGTGCCCAACGCCCTCCCGCCGGACCTCGAAAGCCTGACCACCCCGCTGGTCTGGGCCGATGCAAGCGCGCGGATCGAGTGCTGCAACAGCGCGTTCGCCCGTTGGCTTGGCGTCAGTGCGCGACGCCTGCCCGAGCTGCCTCTGCAGGCGCTCGAAATCGATGGCGATGGCTTGCAGCAGGCGTTTTCGACCGCAGTGGACGGTGCGCCGGTACGCCTGCGCCGGATCGCGCTGGCTGGCCTCGGCGGCGAGACCCGCTTCGCCGATGCCTGGCTGTCGCGCCGCGATGGCGGCGGCTGGTTGCTGGAGGCGCATCCGGTTGATGAGTTTCCGGGCGACGATCCGGCCATCGCATTGCCGTCGGCGCTTTCGGCGGCGCTGAAGGGATTGGCGCATGAACTGCGCAATCCGCTGGCCGGTTTGAAAGGCGCGGCGCAGTTGCTGGCGCGACGCACCGACGCCGATGCGGAATCGCGCGAACTCACGCAACTCATCGACGCCGAAGTCGCACGCCTGATTACATTGCTCGATCGCCTGCTGTCACCGACGCCGCGGCAGCCGCATGCGCCGCTCAATATCCACGGGGTGCTGGAGCGTGTGCTGCGCCTGGCGGAAAGCGATGCCGGGTGGGCAGTGCGCATCACCCGCGACTACGACCCGAGCCTGCCCGAGTTGCCGGGCGATGCGGATCGCCTGACGCAGTCGGTATGGAACCTGGTGCGCAATGCGATCGAGGCCGGCGCGGCCAACATCACCCTGCGCACACGCGCGGAGTTCGGCGTGCGCATCGGCGATGCGGTGCATGCGTTGGCGCTGCGGCTGGAGATCGTCGACGACGGACGCGGCGTGCCGGAGGAATTGACGGAGCGTCTGTTCCTGCCGCTGGTGACGGGCCGCGCCGATGGCACCGGGCTTGGCCTTGCGCTTGCGCAACAGGTCGCGCGCGAGCATCGCGGTGCGTTGGCGTACCGCTCGCGCCCGGGGCATACGGTGTTCACGGTGTTGTTGCCGATGAGCGAAGTGGAGGTTTCCGATGTTGGGTGAGCGTTTCAATAATGCGCCGCGGAAACTCCTGTGGGAGCGGCGGAAGCCGCGACTTCACCTGCCCGTCGCGACTTCCCGGCGATGGCATGCCATCACCACTCCCACAAAAAATATGTGCGGGCTGATTGCCGGAACAGTGTGGAGACAATGGTGACCTCGCCTCACATCTGGGTCGTCGACGACGATCGCGCAGTACGCTTCGTACTCGCAACCGCACTGCGGCAGGCTGGTTACGCCGTCGATGCATTCGACAGCGCGCAAGGCGTGCTCGATGCCTTGCAGACCCGCACCGCGCCGGACCTGCTGTTCACCGACGTGCGCATGCCGGGCGATGACGGGCTGGTGTTGCTCGACAAACTCAAGAGCGCATATCCGCAGCTGCCGGTCATCGTCATGTCCGCATACACCGACATCGCGAGCACCGCAGGCGCCTTCCGCGGTGGGGCGCATGAATTCCTGTCGAAACCATTCGATCTGGACGATGCCGTCGCGTTGGCGGAACGCGCGTTGCCGGAATTGCGCCTCGACACGGGCGACGACGCTGCGCACAACGATGCACCCATCGCCACCGACGCCGATGCACTCATCGGCGACACCCCGCAGATGCGTGCACTGTTCCGCGCCATCGGCCGCCTCGCGCAAGCGCCGCTGGGCGTGCTGATCACCGGCGAAACCGGCACCGGCAAGGAACTGGTCGCGTGCGCGCTGCATCGCGAATCACCGCGTGCGCGCAAGCCGTTCGTCGCGCTCAACACTGCCGCGATTCCGGCGGAACTGCTGGAGAGCGAACTGTTCGGACATGAAGCCGGCGCATTCACCGGCGCGAACAAGCGCCATGTCGGCCGCTTCGAACAGGCCAGCGGCGGCACCCTGTTCCTTGACGAGATCGGCGACATGCCGTTGCCGTTGCAGACGCGTCTGTTGCGCGTACTGGCCGAGGGCGAATTCTTCCGCGTCGGTGGCCGCGAGCTGATCCGCGTCGATGTGCGCGTCATTGCCGCAACGCATCAGGACCTCGACGCGCATGTCGTCGACGGCCGCTTCCGCGCCGACCTGCTGCATCGCCTCGACGTGGTGCGCCTGCAGTTGCCGCCGTTGCGTGAACGCACGGCGGACATCCCGCAGCTGGCCCAGCGCTTTCTCGCCACCGCGGCGCGCAAGCTCGATGCACCCGCCAAACGCTTCGCGAAACCGGCGCTCGAACAGTTACAGGCGCATGCCTGGCCCGGCAACGTGCGCGAGCTGGAAAACCTGTGCTGGCGGCTGGTGGCGCTGGCGCCGGGCGAGACGATCACTCTGCACGACCTGCAGGCCGCGTTGACGCCCACCACGCCCGCGCACGACGCGCAGGCATGGGACGACGCACTCGCGCAGTGGGCGCGCGGCAAGCTGGCCAACGGCGACACACGCCTGCACGCCGAAGCGCTCGCGCGTTTCGATCGCGCGCTGCTGGAAGCGGCGTTGCAGCACACGGGCGGACATCGCAGTGAAGCGGCAGCCAAGCTCGGTCTCGGCCGCAATACGCTGACGCGCAAGCTGGGATCGGGCCGCAAGCCAGTGAAGCGCTGAAATTTTTGCTCGTCATTCCTGCGCAGGCGGAATGACGAATCGGCATTTCATCCCATCTGAACTGCTCACGGACTAGCGTGGCTGCCACCTGTCGACGGAGCTCCACGATGAAGATCACCCTGCTCGTTTCCGCCTGTCTGTTCGCGTTGGCCGGCTGCGCCAGCACGCCATCGACGAGCAAACGTGCCTCGGCATCGACCACGTCATCGGTCAGCACAGCACGATCGGCGACGGTGAACCTGGCTTCGGCCTCGGGCAGCCTGGTCAGCGGCAAGGTGATGGCGATGCCGATGGGCGATGGCGTGCACCTGCGCGGCGAAGTCGGCGGACTGGCCGCCAACAGCACGCACGG
>JALYOU010000047.1 GCA_030856725.1 Pseudomonadota bacterium | reverse complement strand
AACGGTGACACCTTCCTCGGCGGCGAGGACTTCGACAAGCGCGTCATCGATTATCTGGTCGACGAGTTCAACAAGGAGCAGGGCATCGATCTGCGCAAGGATCCGCTCGCGTTGCAGCGCCTGAAAGATGCCGCCGAGCGCGCCAAGATCGAGTTGTCGTCCGCGCAACAGACCGAGGTCAACCTGCCGTACGTCACCGCCGACGCTGCAGGTCCCAAGCATCTCGCGATCAAGCTGACCCGCGCCAAGCTGGAGTCGTTGGTCGACGATCTGGTCAAGAAGACCATCGAGCCTTGCCGCATCGCATTGAACGATGCCGGCCTGCGCGCGTCGGACATCGCCGAAGTGATCCTGGTCGGTGGCCAGACCCGCATGCCCAAGGTTGGACAAGCGGTCGCGGAATTCTTCGGCAAGGAACCGCGCAAGGACGTCAACCCGGATGAGGCCGTCGCCGTCGGCGCCGCGATCCAGGGCGGGGTCCTCGCAGGGGACGTCAAGGACGTGCTGCTGCTCGACGTGACCCCGCTGTCGCTTGGCATCGAGACGCTGGGCGGCGTGTTCACCAAGATCATCGAGAAGAACACCACGGTGCCGACCAAGGCGTCGCAGACCTTCTCCACCGCCGAGGACAACCAGTCCGCGGTCACCGTGCACGTGCTGCAGGGCGAGCGCGAGCAGGCCCGTTACAACAAGTCGCTGGCCAAGTTCGACCTCACCGGCATCGATTCCGCGCCGCGTGGCATGCCGCAGGTGGAAGTGTCCTTCGACATCGACGCCAACGGCATCCTGCATGTGTCGGCGAAAGACAAGAAGAACGGCAAGGAGCAGAAGGTCGAGATCAAGGCCGGCTCAGGATTGTCGGACGCCGAAATCCAGCAGATGGTGGCCGATGCGGAAACGCATCGCGAGGAAGACAAGAAGTTCCACGAACTCGTCACCGCGCGTAACCAGGCCGATGCGTTGATCCACGCGACCCGTAGCGCGATCACCGAGCACGGCGAGAAGCTCGGCGGTGAAGCCATTGGCAAGGCGGAGGCCGCGTTGTCTGATCTGGAAACCGCGATGAAGGGCGACGACAAGGCGCAGATCGAGGCCAAGTCGAAGGCGCTGGAAGAAGTCGCGCAATCGCTGTACGCGGCTGCGGCCGCGGCGCAGCAGACGGGTCCTGACATGGACGGTGCAGGCGATGGCGGCGCGCCGAAGAACGAGGACGTCGTGGACGCCGAGTTCACCGAAGTCAACGACGACGAGAAGAAGTCCTGATGTCCGCGGCGTCCTTCGGGGCGCCGCTTTTTTTGGTAGCCGGGAACGGTAGCCGGGGCTAGGACATCTTCCGCCTTCTCTTACCTGTTCCTGGCTCACGTTGACCGGTTATCGAGCTTCCATGAGCAAACGCGATTACTACGAAGTGCTGGGTGTCAGCCGTGCCGCGACCGAGGCGGAGCTGAAAAAGGCGTACCAGCGTTCCGCGATGAAACACCACCCGGACCGCAATCCCGACAACAAGGAAGCCGAAGCCGCGTTCAAGGAATGCAAGCAGGCCTACGAAGTGCTATCGGACGGCGGCAAGCGGCGCATGTACGACCAGCATGGCCACGCCGCGTTCGAGCATGGGATGGGCGGCGGCGGCACGGGCGGCCCCGGTTTCCACGATGTCGGCGACATCTTCGGAGACATTTTCGGCAATATTTTTGGCGGTGGCGCAGGGCGCGGTGGCGCCCGGCGCGGCGCCGACGTCGGCTATGTGATGGAACTCGATCTCGAGGAAGCAGTTGCCGGTCTCGACAAACGCATTGAAATCCCCACGCTTGCGCCCTGCGAACCGTGCAAAGGGTCGGGTTCGGAAGACGGCAAGCTGGAAACCTGCGCGACCTGCCAGGGACGCGGCCAGGTGCGCATGCAGCGCGGGATCTTTTCGATGCAGCAAGCGTGCCCGCATTGCGGCGGGCGCGGCCAGACCATCCGCAACCCATGCAAGAGCTGCCACGGCAACGGCCGGGTCGAGGAAGAAAAAATCCTCTCGGTGAAAATTCCCGCCGGCGTCGACAACGGCGACCGCATCCGGTTGTCCGGCGAAGGCGAAGCCGGCCCTGCCGGCACGCCACCGGGCGACCTGTATGTCGAGGTGCGCGTGCGCGAGCACGCCATTTTTCAGCGCGATGGCGACGACCTCCATTGCGAAGTGCCGATCCGCATCTCGCAGGCCGCGCTCGGTGACACGATCCGTGTACCAACCCTCGGCGGCGAAGCGGAAATCCGAGTGCCTGCAGAAACGCAGAGCGGCAAGGTGTTCCGCTTGCGCGACAAGGGCGTCAAATCCGTACGCAGCCGCGATTCGGGCGATCTGTACTGCAAGGTCGAGGTGGAAACGCCGATCAACCTCACTCCTGAGCAGCGCACCTTGCTGGAGCAGTTCGAAGCCACCTTTGTCGGCGAGGAAGCGCGCCGTCATTCGCCCAGATCCAGCACCTTCGTCGATGGAGTCAAGGGTTTCTGGGACCGCATGACGTCCTGACGCTTTTTTCCTTGTGCAGCATTACCGGCGATGCCTCGCGCCTGAGAGGCGTTCCTACGGACGCTTGTCGCAATCGCTGCCTCTCGTTAGCCTGCGCCCATGACAACACCGACCCGACTCCTCATCCACGGCGCTTCCGGACGCATGGGTCATGCGCTGCTGCGGCTGAGCGCAGAAGACGAAGGCTTCCGCGTGGTGGGTTCGGTTGCGCGCAAGGTCGGCCAGCGCGTGATCGATGGCGTGCCGCAATTCGCCGCGAGAGAGCTGCATGGCGCGCCCAAATTCGACGTCGCGATTGATTTCAGCCTGCCGGAGGGCTTCGACGCCATCCTTGCGTTGTGCGTCGAGCGCGGCACGGCCCTGGTCTCGGGCACAACCGGTTTATCCGAGGCGCAGCGCGCCGCACTGCAAACGGCCAGCCAGCGCATCCCTGTTCTGTGGGCCGCCAATTTCAGTCTTGGCGTCGCGATCCTGGGCGAACTGGTCGAGCGAGCGGCTGCGGCATTGCCGGGCTGGGATTGCGACATCGTCGAAGCGCACCACACACAGAAACTGGACGCGCCTTCCGGCACCGCGCTCGCATTGGGCGCTGCGGCCGGGCAGGGCGGAGCGCATCCGCATTACGCCAGCCTGCGCGCAGGCGATATCGTCGGCGAGCACACCGTGCAGTTCGCGTCGCTGGGCGAGCGCATTGAACTGATCCATCGCGCCAGCAACCGCGACATCTTCGCGCGCGGCGCGCTGCATGCGGCTTCCAAGTTGGCTGACCGTCCAGCGGGCAGCTATCGGCTGCGTGATCTGCTCGACTGACACAGGCCGCATCACGGCGGTATTTGTTGCAGCGCAACTTGCCCGAAGGCTTGAGGAGGCCGAAAGTGCCGCGGGCGATACACCGTGCCTCATGTCACAGTTCCACCCCCTTTTCAAAGGAAATAGCCATGCGTTTGACCCAGAAACTGGTCGTAGTGTCCATCCTCGCGGCTGCGGTTTCTGGAGCGTCCGCAGCGCGCGACGACAATGCCAGCCGTGCCGAGAACCTGATTTACCGCGACGGTGTCAGCCACAACGTGCAGTTCCGCGGGCCATCCGGTCTGCCGGAGCAGGCGCTGCGTTGCGGGGTCAAGCCTGCAAGTGCCACGGATCGTGCGGCTGTTGATCGCCGCGTTGTTGCATTCCGCAAAAGCCCTGAATATGCAGCCCTTGCGCGCAAGGCCGGCAGCACCGAGACCACGATTCCGGTCCAGTTCCATGTCGTCTACAAAACCGACCGCAAGGGCAATCGCATCGGCGACGTCAGCGACCAGATGATCGCCGATCAGGTGCAGGTGCTGGACGCTGCGTACGCCGGTCGCGGCTTCAGTTTCGTGCTTGCCGGCGTCAGCCGGACCGACAACGCACGCTGGTTCGACGGCTGCGCGAGTTCGGGTGTGGAAAGCAGCATGAAATCCGCGCTGGCGGTTGATCCCGCCAACAACATGAACGCCTACACCTGCAACCCGCGTCGATTGCTGGGCTATGCCTATTACCCGCAATCGTTCCCCGAAAACAACCCGCTGCACGGTGTGGTGCTGCTGCATTCCTCGCTCCCGGCAGGCGGCGCGGTGCCCTATGACGAAGGTGATACCGCGACCCATGAAGTCGGTCATTACCTTGGACTCGCCCACACCTTTGAGGGTGGCTGTACCGAACCCGGCGATTCGGTGGGTGATACACCGGCCGAGGCCAGTCCTGCGTTCGGCTGCCCGGTCGGACGCGATACCTGCGCCGCGCCTGGGGTAGATCCGATCCTGAATTTCATGGATTACACAGACGATGCCTGCATGGTCGAATTCAGTCCCGAGCAATCGATCCGCATGGACGAGATCGCCCGCCTGTATCGTCCATCCCTGTTCAACTGATCCAGCAAGCAGCAGCGCATGCACAAGGCCCGGATCATCCGGGCCTTGTCTTTTCTGGTGGCGCACGCGTGCCCACGTCCGTACAATTCCCGCTCGCCTGACACCTCTCGCTCCGGACCGGTTCCGTACCGCTTCGGCGCTTTCGTGCAACCTGAAATAGGCGATGCCCGTGACATATCCCGCAATCCTCGCACTCGAAGACGGCACCGTCTTTGAAGGCATTTCCGTAGGCGCGCCAGGGCTGTCAGTCGGCGAGGTGGTGTTTAACACCGCCATGACCGGCTATCAGGAAATCCTTACCGACCCCTCCTATGCGCGACAGCTGGTCACGCTGACCTATCCGCATATCGGCAACACCGGTTGCACCGACGACGACGACGAGGCCACGCAGGTCTGGGCGTCCGGTCTGATCGTGCGCGACGTGCCGCGGCGGCCGAGCAGCTGGCGCAATCGCATGGCTTTGCCGGATTGGTTACAGCAACGCGGCATCGTCGCCATCGCCGACATCGACACCCGCAAGCTCACGCGCATGCTGCGCGATCGCGGTGCACAGAATGGCGCGTTGATGGCCGCGGCGAGTACGGATCAACCGCTCGACACCGACAGGGCGATCGAAGCGGCGCGCAAATTCGAGGGCCTGAAGGGCATGGACCTCGCCAAGGAAGTCAGTGCGACCTCCGCATATCCATGGCGCGACGGCCAGCTGGATCTCGACAGCGGCGAATTCGGCCGAACAGAATCCCGCTTCAAGGTCGTCGCCTACGATTTCGGCGTCAAACAGAACATCCTGCGCATGCTGGCCGAGCGCGGTTGCGACGTCATGGTCGTTCCGGCGCAGACATCCGCCGATGATGTGCTGGCGATGCAGCCTGATGGCGTGTTCCTGTCGAATGGTCCAGGCGATCCCGCGCCGTGCGACTACGCGATTGCCGCGATCCGCACGTTTGTTGATAAAAAAATTCCCACCTACGGCATCTGTCTCGGCCACCAATTGCTCGGCCTTGCGATCGGAGCGAAGACGCTCAAGATGAAGTTCGGCCATCACGGCGCGAATCATCCGGTCGTCGATCTCGATAGCGGACAAGTAATGATTACTTCGCAGAACCACGGATTCGCAGTCGATGAAGCCACATTGCCTGCCAATGCGCGTGTGACGCATCGTTCCCTGTTCGATGGCAGCAACCAGGGCATCGAGTTAACCGACGCGCCTGCGTTCTCGTTTCAAGGACACCCGGAGGCATCGCCCGGCCCGCACGATGTCGCGCCGCTGTTCGACCGTTTCATCGCTGCGATGGAGGCACGCTGATGCCCAAGCGTACCGACCTCAAGACCATCCTCATCATCGGCGCTGGCCCGATCGTCATCGGCCAGGCCTGCGAGTTCGACTACTCCGGCGCGCAGGCCTGCAAGGCTTTGCGCGACGAGGGCTACCGCGTGGTACTCGTCAATTCCAATCCGGCCACGATCATGACCGACCCGGAAATGGCGGACGCGGTCTACATCGAGCCGATCAACTGGAAGACCGTCGAAAAAATCATCGCCAAAGAAAGACCCGATGCGCTGCTGCCAACGATGGGCGGGCAGACCGCGTTGAACTGCGCGCTGGAGCTGGCTGATCACGGTGTGTTGGAGCAGTACGGCGTGGAGTTGATCGGTGCCTCGCGCGACGCGATCCTCATGGCCGAAGATCGCGAGTTGTTCCGCGTGGCGATGGCCGAGATCGGCCTGGAATGTCCGAAAGCCGAAGTTGCGCGCTCACTGGAACAGGCGCTCGACATCCAGACACGCGTCGGCTATCCCACCATCATCCGCCCCAGTTTCACCTTGGGCGGCAGCGGCGGTGGCATCGCGTACAACCGCGAGGAACTGATCGACATCGTCAACCGCGGCCTCGAGCTGTCGCCGACCAGTGAGGTATTGGTGGAGGAGTCGGTGCTGGGATGGAAGGAGTTCGAGATGGAAGTGGTTCGCGACACCGCGGACAACTGCATCATCGTCTGCTCGATCGAGAATCTCGATCCGATGGGCGTACACACCGGCGACTCGATCACCGTCGCGCCCGCGCAGACCCTGACCGACAAGGAATACCAGCGCCTGCGCGACGCCAGCATCGCGGTGCTGCGCAAGATCGGCGTGGATACCGGCGGCAGCAACGTGCAGTTCGGCATCAACGCCCAGACCGGGCGCGTGGTGGTCATCGAGATGAACCCGCGCGTGTCGCGCTCGTCGGCGCTGGCGTCGAAGGCGACCGGTTTTCCGATTGCCAAGGTCGCCGCGAAGCTCGCCGTCGGTTACACGCTCGATGAACTCAGGAACGAGATCACGGGTGGCCTCACACCCGCATCGTTCGAGCCGAGCATCGACTACGTCGTCACCAAGATTCCGCGCTTCGCCTTCGAGAAATTCCCGGCGGCCGATGCGCGCCTGACCACGCAGATGAAGTCGGTCGGCGAGGTCATGGCGATTGGCCGCACGTTCCAGGAATCTCTGCAGAAAGCATTGCGGGGACTGGAAACCGGCAAGTCCGGCCTCGACCCAAGCGGACTCGACTTCAGCACCGACGAAGGCCTCGCCGAGCTGCGGCGCGAACTGCGCGAACCGGATCCCGAGCGCATCTTCCACGTCGCCGATGCCTTCCGCGCCGGCATGCGTGTCGAGGACGTGCACGCACTGTCGTTCATCGATCCATGGTTTTTAGACCAGATCGAGGAACTGGTGGCAGCAGAAAAGGAAATCGCATCGGCCGGGCTGCCGGCGCTGGATTACAAACGCATGCG
>JALYOU010000025.1 GCA_030856725.1 Pseudomonadota bacterium | reverse complement strand
CTCGCACGGCCAATGATCAAAGCCAGATGGAGACACGCACATGCACGGCGACGGGCTCGAACTCGCATTGGTGTTCCTGTTGGCCGCCGTCATCGCCGTGCCGCTGTTCAAGCGCTTCGGCCTCGGCACGGTGCTCGGATATCTCGCGGCAGGTGCGGTGCTGGGCCCTTATGGATTGAAGGTGGTGCGCGACGCGGAGCCGGTGCTGGCTGCCAGCGAGATCGGCGTGGTGATGATGCTGTTCGTGATCGGGCTGGAATTGTCGCTGGCGCGGTTGAAGCTGATGCGGCAACCGGTGTTCGTGGCGGGCGGCCTGCAGGTGTTGTTGTCGGGCCTTGTGCTGGGGCTGCTGGTGTTGCTGGCCGGACTCGCATGGAAAGCCGCGCTCGTCATCGGGCTTGGACTGGCGTTGTCGTCTACCGCCGTCGGGTTGCAGTTGCTGGCCGAACGCAAGGCGCTCAACACCGATCACGGCCGTCTGGGCTTTGCGATCCTGCTGTTCCAAGACCTGGCCGCGATTCCGCTGCTGGCTGCGATTCCCCTATTGGGACGTGCCACCACCGATGCGGATGGACACCCGTTGCTGGTGGAGATTGGGATGGCGATTGCGGCCATCGCCATTGTTGTCATCGGCGGGCGCTATCTGCTACGCCAGCTGTTCCGCATGGCAGCGCGCATCGGCGTGCCGGAGATGCTCACGGCGAGCGCATTGTTCGCGGTCCTGGGCGCGGCATGGGTGATGCAACTGGCCGGATTGAGCGCGGGCCTTGGCGCCTTCCTGGCTGGGGTGCTCCTGGCCGATTCGGAATTCCGCCACGAGATCGAATCGCAGATCGAACCGTTCAAGGGTCTTTTGCTGGGCCTGTTCTTCATTGCCGTCGGCATGAGCATCGACCTCACGCGCGTGATGAGCGAGCCGCTATTGATCGCGCTCGGCGTAGTGGTGCTGCTTGCGGTGAAATTCGCGATCCTGTTCGGCATCGGTACGGGGCCAGGCAAACTCGACCGCCGCGAGGCATTGCGACTGGGCAGCGTGCTGGCGCTGGGCGGCGAATTCGCGTTCGTGGTGTTTGCCGAAGCTGACCGTGCCGGCCTGCTCGACGATGCGATGCGCGACCGGCTGGTGGCGATCGTCGGCCTGTCGATGGCATTGACGCCGCTGTTGATGATCGCGATCGCGCGGGTGGCCGGTATTGGCGAAACACGCACGCCAAAGCGTGCCTTCGATGTCATTCCCGACGACCATCCGCAGGTCATCATCGCCGGCATCGGTCGCTTCGGACAGATCGTCGCGCGCCTGCTGCTGGCGCAGCGCATCCGATTTGTCGCGCTCGACGCCAATCCCGAACAGGTCGACCTGATGCGACGCTTCGGTAACAAAGCGTATTACGGCGATCCGTCGCGCCCGGAACTGCTGCGTTCCGCGGGTGCGGCGCATGCGCGCATCTTCATCAACGCCATCGATGATCCCGATTCCAGCCTGCGCACGACGCGCGTGGTACGCCGCATGTACCCCGACCTGAAGGTATTCGCGCGCGCGCACGACCGCCGCCACGCATGGCAGCTGATGGACCTGGGCGTGGAGGTTTTCCGCGAGGCATTCGCATCCGGCCTGGAAATGGGCCGCGAGGCGCTGGTCGCGCTCGGCGTGCCGCGCGACATCGCCGTCAGCCACACGCAGCGCTTTCGCGAACACGACGAACGCATGTTGGCTTCGCAGCACCTGATCTACGACGACGAGCCGGCGTTGCTCGAAAGCGCGCGCCGGGCACGTACCGAACTGGAGCAGTTGTTCGAGGTGGATGTACGCGACGAGCCGGCCGGGCGTTGACAGGGCATCACGGCACATCGCGCCCGTACAATCGCAGCATGCAGACCGTACGCCCCTATCTCGACACGCTGCCCCAGTTAGGCGCGCGCACGTACATCGATCCGGCCGCCACGGTCATCGGCGACGTGGTGCTTGGCGACGACGTGTCGATCTGGCCCATGACCGTCGTGCGCGGCGACGTCAACTTCATCCGCATTGGTGCGCGCACCAATGTGCAGGATGGCACCGTGATCCACGTCAGCCATGACGGGCCGCACGCGAAGCTCGGCGGATTCGCCACGGTCATCGGCGAAGACGTCACCATCGGCCACAAGGCGATCATTCATGCCTGCCGAATCGAGGATGCGGCGTTGATCGGCATGGGCGCGATCGTGCTCGATGGCGCGGTGGTAAAGAAACACGGTTTCGTCGGAGCAGGCGCACTGGTCGCACCGGGCAAGATCGTGGGTGAAGGTGAACTGTGGCTGGGTAATCCGGCGAAGAAAGTGCGGATGCTGAGCGACGCGGAGATCGAGGCGTTGTATTACAGCGCGCAGCATTACGTGCGGTTGAAGGATCGATACCTGCACAGCGCCTTGTAGAAATGGCCTCGCGCCAAGGGTCTGCTTATTGGAGTGGCGACGGGATGCCGTCCCCCGGAAGTCGCGACTACTCATCGACAGTCGCGACTTCCGTCGCTCCCTAAAGAGCTCGCGACGACTTCATCGCAAGGTCGCGAGTTCAGGAGAGTGCATGCCCTCGCCACTCCCAAAAGAGTAAAGGGCCGCCGTTTTGGGAGGCCTACGACAGGCGTGCTTGCGAAAGGTGTGGGTTGGTTTCGATTTCCAGGGCGTCCAGGATCGCGAAGGCTTCCGTG
>JALYOU010000372.1 GCA_030856725.1 Pseudomonadota bacterium | reverse complement strand
GGGTGCTGCGCGAGTTGCGCCAGTGTCGGCGCGACGGTTGCGCTGGCGAGCGTATGCGCATTGGGCACCAGCACGACACGTTGCCAGCGAAAGAGCGGCACGGCGATGCCGCCCGATGGCGGTTCTCCCGCAGTGCTGATGATCGCCAAATCGGCCTCGCCCCGCGCCAGCAACGACAGCACTTCGCCATCGGCCGCCGGTTGCAGCTGCACGCTGACTTGCGGATATGCATGCTTGACCTGCGCGATGGCCGGTGGCAACACGAAGCGCGCCTGCGTGTGCGTGGTGGCGAGCACCAGCGAACCTTGGTCGTCGCCGCGCTGGTTGGCGGCGTACGCACGGATGTTGCCGGCTTCCACCAGCAGCCGCCGCGCATGCGCGAGCACCTGTTCGCCGGCTGGCGTCAGCGCGTCGAGGCTGCGCCCCTTGCGCGAGAACAGCAGGAAGCCGAGTTCGTCTTCCAGCTGCTTGAGTTGTTTGGAAATGCCCGGCTGCGTGGCGTGCACGCGCTCGGACGCCAGCGTGATGTTGAGGTTGGAATCGGCGATGGCGGCAAAGTAGCGGAGCTGGGTGAGCGTCATCTGTATGCAGTCCCGTCAAGCCTTGAGTAGGGTGGCCCTGGCCCACCGCGTTGAAGCGTTGCCGCGGATTACGCGGATGAATGCAATCTGGTTTTAATCCGCGTGCTTTCGTTTGATCTGGCGAATGTCTGGCTTCCCGTTTCTGCAACAAAAAGCGGTGGTCCAAGTACAATTGCTGATTTATCGCTTCATACGCATGAAACGATATATAACCTAACCCGCCCGGCAGCTGCTGTCCATATGCTCCGTCGGCATAAGCCAACAGTCCCCTGTCATTTCCCGCATGAACATGGGTTCGATAGCGTCCATCTCCAGCCTTGGAGGTCGCTTTTTATGTCCGCTCCGCTCTTTCCCCTTTTCGCAGACCTGCGCGGCCGCACCGTGCTGGTGGTTGGCGGGGGAGCGGTGGCACGGCGCAAGGTCCGGGCGCTTCTCGGGGCCGGGGCATGCGTGGTGGTTGGTGCACCGGCGCTGGATCTGGAGCTGATCGCGCTGCGCGATGGCGGAGACATCCAACATTTCGCAGGTATCTTCCAGCCCGAATGGCTGGACGAAGCGTGGCTGGTGATCGCCGCTACCGACGACACCACGATCAATCGCGCTGTCGCCGACGCAGCTCAGGCGCGCCGTCTCTGGGTCAATGTCGTGGATGACGCGGAAGCCTCCAGCGTGCACTTGCCGGCGCGTGTCGAACGCGGCCCGTTGCAGATCGCGATTTCCAGTAGCGGTGGCGCACCGATGCTGGCGCGGCACGTGCGCGAGCAGCTCGAGGTCCAATTCGATGATTCGCTCGGTGCACTGGCCGGACTGCTAGCACTCTGGCGCGCGCACATCCGCGAACGATTGCCGCACCTGCCGGCACGGCGACGATTTTTCGAGCGGCTACTGGCCGGACCCACCCCAGGACTGCTGCGTCGTGGCGACGCGCAGGCCGCCGAGCATGCATTGCTTTCCGCGCTCGCAGGCGACGAACACGTCATCACATCCGGCCGCGTGGCGCTGGTCGGGGCAGGTCCAGGCGATCCCGGCCTGCTCACGCTGCGCGGCCTGCGCCTGCTCAACGAGGCCGACGTGATCCTGCACGACCGGCTGGTCAGCGCGGACGTTCTGCAACTTGCGCGCCGCGATGCGGAACTGGTCGAAGTCGGCAAGCAGGCCGACCTGCATCACTTCACGCAGGACCAGACGAACGCGTTGATGATCGAACATGCGCGGGCCGGCAAACGCGTGGTGCGGTTGAAGGGCGGCGATCCGTTCGTGTTCGGACGTGGCGGCGAGGAGTTGCAGGCATTGCGCGCCGCGGGAATCGACTATGAGGTAGTCCCTGGCATCACGGCGGCCCTCGCCTGCGCCGCCTATGCCGGCGTGCCGCTGACGCATCGCGACCACGCGCAGTCGGTGCGGTTGATCACCGCGCACTGCAAGGATTCGTTCGATACGCTGGACTGGATCGCGCTGGCGCAGGACCGGCAGACGTTGGCGGTGTACATGGGCGTGGCGGGACTTGATGCGCTGGCACGGCGCCTGATCGCCCACGGGCGCGGCGCATCGACGCCATTCGCCCTGATCGAGAACGGATCGCGCCCTGGTCAGCGCGTCATCACCGGCACGTTGCAGGAGCTGGCGGCGAGTGCGCGGCGCCATGCGGTGCAATCACCTGCGCTGCTGATCATCGGTGAGGTCGCCGCGCTGGCATCGAACCTGCATTGGTTCGGTGCGGCGCCGCTGGGCGATGCCCCAGCCGTTTCGCAACATTTTGCTAATCCGGCCCCCCTAAACTCGCGGATGCTGCATGAGGCCGGCGCTCACGAAGCAGTGATCCGCCTTTCCTGAAATACCTGTTTTCCGCGTTCCATCTTGTGCATCGGGTTAAAACCCCGGTCGCACAACCCTTTCTTTCCAAGAAATTCCCCATTCCGAGCACATCGCATGGCCATCCACGACAGCATCCTCGACACCATCGGCCGTACCCCGGTCGTGCGCCTGCGCCACATCGCGCCGTCCAATGTCTCCCTTTACGCCAAGATCGAATTCTTCAACCCCGGCGGATCGGTGAAAGACCGGCTCGCGATCGCGATCATCCTAGACGCCGAAGCCAAGGGTCTGCTCAAACCCGGCGACACCGTCGTCGAAGCGACTTCGGGCAACACCGGCGTTGCCCTGGCGATGGTCTGCGCGGCGCGCGGTTACAAGTTCGTCGCGACGATGTCGGAAACCTTTTCCATCGAACGCCGCAAGCTGATGCGCGCGTACGGCGCGAAAGTCATCCTGACGCCGGCGGCCGAGCGCGGCAGCGGCATGGTGCGCCGCGCCGAACAACTGGCGAAACAACATGGCTGGTTCCTCGCAAGCCAGTTCGAGAACCCCGCCAATCCGGCCTATCACCGCCAGACCACGGCGGCGGAAATCCTGCGCGATTTCGCAGGCCGGCGGCTCGATCATTTCGTCACCGGCTGGGGTACGGGCGGCACGCTCACTGGCGTCGGCGAAGTGCTCAAAGTCGCGCGCCCCGAAGTGAAAGTCACGGCCTGCGAACCTGCCGGTGCGTCGCTGCTCACCGGGCAGGAATGGAAACCGCACAAGATCCAGGGCTGGACGCCGGACTTCGTGCCCGCCGTGCTCAACCGCGAAGCCGCAGCGCAGATCCTGCCCATCGACGACGTACTCGCGCGCGACACCGCTCGGCGGATGGCGCAGGAGGAAGGCATCTTCGTCGGCATTTCCGCCGGCGCCACGATCGCCGCGGCGCTGGAGGTGGCAAAGTCGGCGAACGACGGCGACGTGATCCTGGCGATGGTGCCGGATACCGGCGAGCGTTATCTGTCGACGTTTTTGTTCGAGGATGTCAACGAGGGTTCCGACGACGAGTGGCTGGCGTCGCTGTCCCCCAAGGGGACCTCCTTGGGGGCGTAAGGCGGGCTTCGGCTTACTGCCATACCCTGTTTCGACCGGCGCATGGCGGTGCGCTCGGCGGACAAGGCCGCGGCCGACTTGCCGGTGATGCCGGACGCCTGAAAAAAAGAAAGCGCCGACACAAGGTCAGCGCTTTTTTTCTTGACATCATCCCTGCGAGGTGGGACCCAGCGACGTGGCGTTAGTGTTTCGCTGTCGCTTCAACTGCCGATCGGCTGATCATGACGTTTTGCAACATCAGGCGGCCGACTGCCACTGGCCCAGCGCTGCCATGCCGTTGTCGCGAGCCCGCGAGAACACCGTCTGCTGCGCCTTGCCGACATTGTTGACCAGATCCTGCGACCACAACTTCAACGCCGCCGACTGCATCGCGCGGCCATAGGAGAACGACAGCGGCCACGGATTCGGACCCATGCGGTTCATGGCAT
>JALYOU010000362.1 GCA_030856725.1 Pseudomonadota bacterium | reverse complement strand
ACGGCCGGTTGCACCGGTTGCCACAACGTCGATCAGGGCAAGCGCGTGCCGTCGTTCATCCTGCCAATGAAGCGGATTTTCCCGGGCGACAATCCGGTCACGCTGGCGCAGCGGATGCCGCCGCTGAATCCCGTGATGGATACGCCGGGAGCAATCTTCGACGACAAAATGGCGGTGGTCAACGCCAGCCCGCGCGGCGAGATCCGTGGCAATGCGATGCCTTTACTGCTGGACCTGGCACGCAAGCCAGTGTTCCTGCATGACAATTCCGTTGCCAGCCTGGACGACTTGTTCAATGCAAGGCGGGGTGCGAACGCGCCACATCCCTTCTACCTGTCCGACAGCCAGCGTGCGGAAGTGATCGAGTTCCTGCGCGGGGCCGACACCAACGGCAGATAGAACGGGCTGATTTCGGACCACGCGGGATCACGGCGACAAGGCCTGCAATTGCGCCAGCTCGACCGCACTGAAGCCCGCCGCAAGGCGGGCTTCATCGTTGAATGGTCCACGCAAAGAACCGCGCGCATAGTCGGTCAACAGCTTGGCGAAGGTCGCATCGGAATCAAGTCCTCGCTGCTTGCAATACCAACGGAACCAGCGCGAGCCTGCCGCAACATGCGCGACTTCCTCGCGCAGGATCACTTCGAGGATGTCGGCGGTGGCGTCATCGCCGAGCTTGCGCAACTTGATGATCATTCCCGGCGTCACATCAAGGCCACGCGCCTCCAGCACGCGTGGCACCAGCGCCATGCGCGTCATCCCATCGTGCGCGGTCTGCTCGGCCATCTCCCACAAGCCGTTGTGCGCGTCGAAATCGCCGTAGTCGTAGCCTAGTTGTTGCAGGCGTTCGCGCAGCATGACGAAGTGGCGGGCTTCATCATTGGCGATGGCCGTCCAGTCGGCGTAATACTCGGGCGGCAAATCGCGAAAGCGATACACCGCATCCCACGCAAGATCGATCGCATTGAATTCGATGTGTGCGATGGAATGGATGAAGGCGGCGCGGCCTTCGTTGCTGCCGAAGCCGCGTTGCGGCAGTTGGCGTGCCGGTACGAGCGCTGGTCGCGCTGGCCGGCCGGGCATGCGGATGGGCTCGGGCAGGGTTACGTCGCTGGCAATTGACAGATCACCGCACGCAAAGGCAGCGGCGACCGTGTGGGTGCGCACGATCTTTTCGTCTTGAGTTTCCGCGTCGAGACATTGTCGCGCGGCATCGTAGAGCGAATCTGTCATCTCTCTCGCTCGTCATTCCGCGCAGGCGGGAATCCAGTGGCTTGGCTCTTGCAGTTGCAGTGAATAACGTACTGCGAAAGTCGATGGATTCCCGCCTGCGCGGGATTGACGAATCTCTACAACGCCATCCGCCGCTTTCTCTTCGTCTCATCCGATCGCAACTGCTGGATACGCTCGAAATAGCCGGGCTCGATACCGGTCACGTACTCGCCGCTGAAACAGGAACTGTCGAACTTGCGACCCGGGTGTTTCGGACCAGCGACCGCGCTCTCCAGATCAGCGAGATCCTGGTAAATCAACCAGTCACAGCCCAGAAACTGTTCGATCTCCGTCTCGGTCCGCCCGTGCGCGACCAGTTCATCGACCGAAGGCATGTCGATGCCGTAGATGTTCGGATAGCGCACCGGCGGCGCCGCCGACGCCAGGTACACTTTGCGCGCACCAGCGTCGCGCGCCATCTGCACGATCTGCTTGGAGGTGGTGCCGCGCACGATGGAATCGTCGACCAGCAGCACCACGCGATTCTTGAATTCCAAAGGAATCGGATTGAGCTTGCGCCGGACCGATTTGGTGCGTTCGCCCTGCCCCGCCATGATGAAAGTGCGGCCGATGTAGCGGTTCTTGATGAAACCTTCGCGATATTTCACGCCGAGCAGGCTGGCAATTTCCAGCGCCGCGTCGCGTGAGGTATCGGGGATCGGGATGACCACGTCGATATCGTGATCCGGTCGCTGGCGCAGGATTTTCTCGCCCAGCGTCACGCCCATGCGCATGCGCGCCTTGTGCACCGAGATGTCCTCCATCATCGAGTCGGGAC
>JALYOU010000274.1 GCA_030856725.1 Pseudomonadota bacterium | reverse complement strand
TGCCGAAGGCCTCACGCTGTTCATCGACGATCCGTTGCGGTCCCAACCCGGCACTGAGTTCAAATACTCGACGTTCGGCTACTCACTGCTCTCGCGCCTGATGGAAGGCGCGACGGACCTGCCCTTTCCCCAGGTGCTTGCCGAAACGGTTTTCGCGCCCGCGGGCATGATCGATACGGCCGTTGACGCGCCAGGACACATGCCGAACCGGGTTGCGTTTTACCAGGCGAAAGGCGGCCGTTATACCCGGTCGCATCCCATCGACTCGAGTTACAAGATTGCAGGCGGTGGCCTGGTCAGCACGCCGTCGGACCTGGCGCGACTGGGCGCGTTGTTGCTCGGTGATGTGTTTGTGTCGACACAGGCCAAAACCATGTTGTGGACACCGCTGGCATTGGCCGACGGCCGCATGAACCCGGAGAACTATGCGATCGGTTGGCGCGTCGATACCTCGACGCGCCTGCTCGGCGAAGCGCGCCCGACGCGACTCCTGCATCACGGCGGTGCCCAACAGGGCGCAGCCGCGTTCATCATGTTGCTGCCTGAGCACGACATTGCGGTGGCGGCCATGAGCAATTCCGGCACGCCTGCAGCGCGCCAGGCGATGCAGGAAGTGACCTACGCACTGGCGCGCCGGGTGTTGGGCGAGCGCGCCACCGACAAGCAGTAACGCAGGCGAAACTGGGCGCTGACGAGGAGCCCACGCGGGTCTTTGCGCTCAGTAGCTGTGGGTTTCCTGCAACACCCGCCGGCTCGTGCGTAGCTGCTGGCCGAAGCGCTCGACGCCTTCCGCACGCATGCGTGGTGCGTGGTGCTGGACGTAGCCATCCAGTGCAGCCTGGTCGAGCAAACGGTACTGCACGCAGAACGACACCGTGCCCGCGGTCGGCGGTGGGTCGATGACTTCGTTGATGCGTGCGCCAACGAATCCGGGCAGCGCCAGCATCTTGCGCACATGCACGTCGAGCCACACGCGGTAATCGTCGGCGATGACGGCGTCGGCTTCGATGGCGACTTCGTAAATCACGTATTGGGTCATGTCAGGTCACATCCAAACGAGGCTGGACAGCAGGGTGAACACGGCGCCGAGACCCAACAGGATGAGGTAGCACACGCCGAGCACGAAATATTTCAGCAGGGTCATCGGCCATCCCTGCCCGTAGACGCGCTTCTGCATCAACAGCAGGTACAGCGGCGCCCAGATCCATATCACGACCTCCAGCCAGCCGAATGCGCTGTGCAGCGTGCCGTCGCCGGGGGCCAGCCAGCGTTGCAGTGCGAGCGTCAGGAACGTCAGCAACAGCATCAGGCTGAGGAAGGCATGGCTGTGGAGTGCCACGATCAGGTGTTCCATGTAAAGCCGCTTCTTGAACAGGTACAGGATCTTCAGCATCAGTGCGAACACCGGCAACAACACGAACAGCGTCGTCGGCACCGCGCTCAGCAGCGCTTCCTTGAAGAGCTCGGGGTCTTCCTTGATCCGGCCGATGTTGCGGTTGGCGCGGCCGGCCTGCGCATTGAGCCAGGCGTTGGCAAATGCGGGCAGGGCATCGACCTTGATCGGATTTTTCTCGGCATCCCACCGACCGTTGCCGAAGGACAATCCGTCGGCGGCGGACTCCGGCGGCGGCTTGCCCTTGGCGGCCGCATTGCGCAGGGCCTCGATGCGCGATTGGGCGGTGTCGCGGATCGCCTGCTCGCCGATTTCAATGCCAACCATGGCGCCCGGCGTATCGCCGGTGCGCTTACGCGCGGCAGCCATGCGCGAGAGCGCTGCATCTCGCGCGCGCTCGACTTCTGGAATCGTGCTTGCGCCAGCGATGTCGTCGTTGCCAGCGCCATTGCCGAACCGGATGTTGCCGTCGCCGAAGCTCACGGTGAGCTGCGCGATGAAGAAGGTGACGATGGTCAAGAAGAAGAACAGCCGAACTGGAGTCACATAACGCACGCGGCGCCCGGAAAAATATTCGCGACTGAGGAAACCGGGCTTGGCAAACAACGGCCAGAGCGTGCGGAACACGCGCGAATCGATGTTGAGCACGGTGTCGAAAAAATCGCCGAGGATGCTGCTGAAATGCCGCACCAGGCCTTTCACCGGCTGTCCGCAGGCATGGCAATGCTCGCCGAGCAGCGTTGCGCCGCAGTTTTCGCAGACGCGCTGGACAGGATCGACAGCCTCTGCGA
>JALYOU010000318.1 GCA_030856725.1 Pseudomonadota bacterium | reverse complement strand
TCCTTGAAATCACGCGCCGGGCCAGCGCATCGAGTTGCTTGAAACGCGCGGCATTCTTGCGCCAGCTGCGATTGTCCATCAAAGGCGTGCCCGATGAATACTCGCCCGGCTCGCGGATCGAACTGGTCACCAGGCTCATCGCAGTGACGACTACGCGGTCGCAGAGTTCCAGATGCCCTAGGATGCCCGCGCCGCCTCCGATCAGGCAGTAGCGGCCGATGCGCGCGCTGCCAGCAACGGCGGAACAGCCCGCCATGGCGGTATGCGCGCCGATATGGACGTTGTGGCCGATCTGGATCTGGTTGTCGAGGCGCACGTCGTCTTCGAGCACGGTGTCGTCGAGTGCGCCGCGGTCGATGGTGGTGTTGGCGCCGATCTCGCAGTCGTCGCCGATGCGCACGCCGCCGAGCTGCGGCACCTTCAGCCAGCGTCCGCCCTCCATTGCCAAGCCGAAGCCATCCGCGCCCAGTACCGCGCCGGCATGGATGCGCACGCGCTTGCCAAGGCTGACGCGCGTGACGAGAGTGACGCGGGCGATGAGTTCGCTGTCTTCGCCGACGATGCAGTCCGCGCCGATGACGCAGCCGGGGCCGATGATGGCGCCGGCTTCGATGCGCGTGCGCGCGCCGATGCAGGTCAGTGGACCGATCGATGCGGTTGAATCAATCATTGCGCTCGAATCGACCACGGCGCTGGCATGCACGCCGATGTCGGCAGCGGTCGTCTGCTCGAACAACGCCGCGATCCGAGCGAACGCGGAGTAGGGGTCTTCCGCGATCAATGCGGTCGCCGGGCAATCGGCCGCGGCATCCGCGCCCAGCACGACGAGCGATGCCCTGGTATCAGCGAGCTGCGGGCGATAGCGTGGATTGGCGAGAAACGTCAGCTGTCCGGCGCGGGCGTTGGTGAGCGTGGCGACGCCTTCCACCGACACGTCCGCGTCGCCGCGCAGCTGCAGGCCGAAACGGCCTGCAAGCTCTCCTGCGGTGATGGACGTCATGCGCTGTCTTTGGCTGGGTGCAGGGTCAGAAGCCGCTCTGGAACGTGAACTGCAGGCGTTCGGTTTCGTCGCCCTCGAATTCGCGGATCGGTACCGCATAGCTGATCGTGATCGGCCCCACCGGCGCGCGCCACAACAGTGCGACGCCAGCGGAGGCACGCAGTTCGTTGGCATTGAAGCTGTCGACATCCTTGAACACGTTGCCGAAATCGACGAAGGCCGACACGCGCGCCGCGTTGGTGTCGAGCAGCCGCGGGAAGAACAGCTCCAGAGAACCGACGGTTTTGAGCGCGCCGCCGATGGGTTGCGCGAAGCCGAATCCGCTGCTCGCGCGAGGACCAAGCGTGTTGTCGGCAAAGCCGCGCACGCGGCCGGCCGAGGTCACGCCGCCGGCATAGAAGTTCTCGAAGAACGGCAGGCCATCGGCGGTGACCACTCGCGTATCCGGAAGTTCGTCGGGATCGGGGCCATCGGCGATCATCAGCGTCACCGAACGCGGATCCGCATAGGAATCGCCGTACCCCAGGTCCAGGCTGGTGTTGAGCACCAGGGAAGGGCTGAGCGGCCAGAACTTCGAGATCTCGTATTCGACCTTGTAGTACTCGGCAGTCGAGCCGGGCAGCGTGGCTTCCAGCCCGATGCGCTGATACGTGCCGTTGACCGGCATCAGCGTGCTGCTGCGCGTGTCGCGCGAATAGCCGAGCTGAGTGCGCCAGGCATGGAAGGTGCGACGGCCGAGCGCGTCGAGGTAATCCACGAACACGTCCGGCGAGGAGCCGCGGAACGCCAGAATTTCGTTGCTGTCGATACCGGCCATCGCCGAGACGGTGTCGTACTCGGTGATCGGCAGGCCGGCAATCACCGAGGCCGAGCCGCTGTTGCTCGAATACTGCGCCACGTTGAAGTTGCCGTAATCGAATTCGCGCCACGACAGGTTGTAGCCCAGTGACATGCCGCTGTCGTTGAAATACGGGTTCACGAACGAGAAGTTGTAGCTCTTCTGGTACGAGCTGCGCTGCAGCGCGACCGACACGCGGTTGCCGCTGCCGAGGAAGTTGTTCTCGGACAACTGGATCGACGCCGTGACGCCGCTCAGCTGCGAATAGCCGACGCCGACCAGGAAGCTGCCCGAGGTCGTTTCCTTGACCTCGAACACCACGTCGACTTCATCATTGGTACCAGCCACGGCGGGAGTCTCGACATTGACCTCTTCGAAGAAGCCAAGCCGCTGCAGCCGGATTTTGGAGCGGTCGATCGCCGCCTGCGAATACCAGGAACCCTCGAACTGCCGCATTTCGCGGCGCAGGACCTCGTCGGCCGTGCGATTGTTGCCCTTGAACACGATGCGGCGCACGTTGACTCGCGGACCGGGTACTACCTGCATGTCGATGCCGACGGTGCGGTTGTCGCGATCGAGGGTGGGAACGGGATTAGCGGTCGCGAACGCGTAACCGATATTGCTGAGAACGGCCGTGATCGACTCGGTGCTTATTTCAAGCAGGCGGCGCGAGAAGATGCTGCCCGGCTTGACGTAGATCATTCTCTCGATCTGTTCCTTCGGCAGCACGGTGTCGCCGCTCACAGTCACGGTCGAGATCTTGTACTGCTCGCCCTCCGTCAAACCCGCCGTCACGAACATGTCGCGCTTGTCCGGGCTGATGGCCACCTGCGTGGAGTCCAGGTTGTAATCGACGTAACCGCGATCGAGGTAGAACGAATTCAGCTTCTCGATGTCGCCAGAAAGTTTCTCGGCCGAATACTGGTCGTCGCGCTTGTACCAGGACAGCCAGTTGCTCCGGCTCGACTCCCAGCTCTCGGTGAGCTCCTTGTCGCTGAAAAGCTCGTTGCCAACCAGGTTGATGTGCCGGATCTTCGCCGCCTTGCCTTCCTTGACGGTGATGGTCACATCGACGCGATTGCGGTCCAGCTGCGCGACCGACGGCGTGATCTCGACGTTGTACTTGCCGCGGTTGTTGTACTGGCGATTCAATTCGCGGGTGACGCGGTCGAGACTCAGCCGGTCGAAGGTTTCGCCTTCGGCAAGGCCGATGTCCTTGAGGCCCTTGAGCAACTCTTCGGTCTTGATGTCCTTGTTGCCGGTCACGGTGAGCGTGTTGATGGCTGGGCGCTCGGTGACGGTGACGACGAGGATGCCGTTCTGGCGGTCCAGGCGCACGTCCTCGAAGAAGCCGGTCTTGTAGAGCGCGCGGATCGCCTCGGCCGAACGCGTCTGGTCGACGGTGTCGCCGCGCTCGATTGGCAGATACGTGAACACGGTGCCTGCTGAAATGCGCTGCAGGCCGTCGATGCGAATGTCGGTGACGGTGAAGGGTTCGGCCGTCTGCGCCCATGCGGGCAGGGCGATGGCTGCGGCGAGGGCAAGCGCGAGCAGGCGGCGAGTGGGGATTCGCGTCATTAGTACGTCCGTAGGTGGATTCGTCGGGGCGGGTTGCGTTGGCTGTGGCCTGTGCAGCCCTGTGAGCGGCAAGACCATCAGCGCACCAGTCCCAGGATGTCATTGTAGAACGCCAGCCC
>JALYOU010000311.1 GCA_030856725.1 Pseudomonadota bacterium | reverse complement strand
GCGACCGCATCCACCAGCGGCGCCAGTGCGTAGCGCATGGCGCGTGCTTCCTCGGGCTGTACCCGGCGCGGGCTGTTGTCGGCGAAGACGAAACCAATGGCATCGACGCCCATTTCGCTGGCCAGGCGCACGTCGCCTGCGCGCGTGAGGCCGCAGAACTTGATGCGGGTGCGGAACAACGGACGGCTCACAGACTGACCTCCTTCGGCAGGCCCCATTCTGCGGGATAACGCGGGCCTATGAAAACCAGTCCCTCCGATGGCGCGGTCGGCCCGGCAACGCTGCGGTCGCGACCCGCGAGCAGGTCGGCGATCCAGTGTTGCGGACGGTCGCAGCGTCCGACTTCGAGCAGCGATCCGACAATGTTGCGCACCATGTGGTGCAGGAAGGCGTTGGCCTGCACCTCGACGATCACTTCCTCGCCGCTGCGCTCCACGGTGATCTCGTGCAGGTCGCGATTGGCATGCGGCGCCTGGCAATGCACGGTGCGGAACGCGGAGAAATCGTTCATGCCGAGCAAGGCCTGGGCGGCTGCATGCATGGCGTCTGCATCCAGCGGGCGACGCTCCCACGACAGATACTGGCGCGCAAAGGCAAGGCGCACGGGGCGGTTGAGGATACGGTAGCGGTAGCGCCGCGCGCGCGCGGAAAAGCGGGCGTGGAAGTCTTCGGCAACAGGCTGGCACCAGAGCACGCAGACCGAATCGGGCAGGCGCGATGTGGTGCCGAGACTCCAGCCGCGCGGATCGCGCAAAGCTTCGGTATCGAAATGTACGACCTGGCAGGTCGCATGCACACCGGCATCGGTGCGGCCGGCGCAGACGACATGGATCGGCGCATCAGCCACGAAGGACAGGGCGCGCTCTACGGCCGATTGCACCGTCGGATCGCGATCGAGCCGCTGCCAGCCCATGAAGCCGCTGCCGTCGTATTCGACGCCCAGCGCGTAACGCATCGGATCAGGCCTGCTGCATCAAGACAGCTCGCGCAGCATCTTGGCCGCCGTGGTGCGCGCCTCCGCGTCGCCGATATCGATCACTTCCTGCAGCAGGCTGCGCGCGGTGTCGTCGTCGCCGAGGTCGATGTAGGCGCGCGCCAGTTCGATGCTTTCCTGGCCCAGTGCGGCCTCGGTCAGCGTGGCCGGAACGGAGTTGGTGGATGTTGGCGTGTCGCCGGAATGCCAGGTCGGCGTGGCATGTCCTGCTGCACTCCATGTCGGTGCCGGCATGGCGGGGGCAATCTGCGCTGCAGGGTCCACAGTCTCAAGCGCGGCGGGTTCAGGCTCGACGGCAACCTGCATGGGTGCAGTGAACGCGGTTCGGCTGCCGTTGCCCGACGCAGTACGCCGCATCGTGCGCACGGGATTGGCTGGTGCGACGGGTGATTCGGGGACAGTGCTTGCCGGTTCGACGATTGCCGGCGACGGTGCGGAGGCGGGAAAACTTGCCGCCAACGATTCGGCATCGAACGACCGGCGCATTGGTGCGCCCGCAACGCGGCGGCGGCGTGAAAACCACCACCCGAGCATGGCTGCCACCGCCAGCACCACGATGCCGAGCGGCCACAGCCAGCCCATGTCGCGTGGGGCGGTTTCGGGCGCGGGCTGGGCGGTTTCGGCCGCCGTAGTTGTGGCTGCCGCGGGGGTGGCGACCGGTGCGGTGCCGGCAGTGGCACTATTCGACTCGGCCAGGCGCTGCTGTGCAGCGGCCAGTTCGCTGTCTTTCAGCGTGAGCAACTGGCCCTGCTGCTGCTGCAGTTTTTCCAGTTCGTCGATGCGTGCCTTGAGTTCGACCACCTCGGCGGCGCGCGCCGCGAGGTCTTCCTTGTTCTGCTGCAATTGCTGTCGAAGCATTTCACCCTCACCGCCGGCGCTGGCGCCGGATCGTGTTCCTGCCTGTGTGCCGCGGTTGCCTGCCGACGGGACGATTTCAAGACGCGCATCAGCCACGCGTCGCGCGGCTGATGCGGCCGGCTGAGCGCTGGACGGCGCCCGAGCATCCGTGCTCGCTGCCTGGACCGGCTGCGGTGCCGGGGCACGCGCTTCACGCCAGCGCTCCAATTGGCCCTGCACCAGCACGGAGGCTTCGGTCGGAGAGATGCTAGAGATTTCCGCCGGTTGTGGCACCCGCAGCACCGCGCCGCGCTTGAGGAAGTTGATGTCTTCGCCGATGAAGGCGTCGGGATTGGCCCGCAGCAGCGCGATCATGGTCTGCTCGCGCGAATACCCGGCATCCATCTGGCCCGCGATCTGCGACAGCGTCTCGCCGGCCTTGACTGGGCCGTACTCGGCCGGGGTTGTTGCCGACGGGGGTGCGTCGGCAGGGGGAGAAGGCGCAACGGTGACGGGACGTGGCGCGATCGGCACGGCAACGGGATTGGATTGCGCTACTACCGGAGGCGGCGCGGCGGGCTGCGGTGCAATTGGCGGAGGTACGGCAGGGGTCGGCACTGCGGGCAAAGGCGCTGCGGCTACGACCGGCGGCCGGGTCACGATGCTGGGCATCGCCACCTGCGGTGCTTGGATGACCGGTCCGGCCGCGACCGGAGCGTTGCGCGGCGCGTCGATCAGCGCCGAATACTCGCGCACCACGCGGCTCTGCCCCGAATCCACTTCCACAAGAAAGACCAGCAGCGACGTGTTGACCGGCTGCGAGCTGGTGATGCGGATGATGGTATTGCCGCGCGCATCCAGCGCCACCGCGAACTGAAGATCCGCCACGGTGCCTCGCGGCGGATCCAGCCCGACGCGCGCGAAGGTTTCCGGTGATGCCAGCCGCGCCTGCAGCTGTTCGAGTTCCGAGGGATCGGAATAGATCACCGGAATCTCGGCCAGCAACGGCTCGTTGATCTTCGATCGGACCTCGATCTGACCCAGGCCCAATGCAGCCGCCTGCGCGCTGGCCAGGGCCAGTGCGATCGCCATTGCGCTTCGGAACATCTTGCTCGCCACGCGTTATCCCCTTGACCACTCCGGGCCGATGTTGCGACGACGACTATAGAACGTCAACGCATGGGGGGTATCGGGGGCGGTCGTCGTTCCGGGTCGCTACCGCCCAAGGCCCGCCCTGCGAAATGCCTACCCTTCGGCGACCACCAGCTCCGCCAGTTGTACCGCATTGAGCGCCGCGCCCTTGCGGATGTTGTCGGACACCACCCACAGGTTCAATCCATGCGGATGCGAGAGGTCGTCGCGGATGCGGCCGACATAGACGGCATCGTTGCCGGACGCATGCGTAACCGGGGTCGGATAGCCACCAGGTTCGTGCTCATCGACCACTTCCACGCCGGGCGCGTCCTCGAGTAGCGCGCGCGCGTCAGCCGCGCTCAGTTTGTCGCGGGTTTCGATGTTGACCGCTTCGGAATGTCCGTAGAAGACCGGCACGCGCACCACGGTGGCGTTCACGCGGATACTTTCGTCGCCGAGGATCTTGCGGGTTTCCCACACCAGCTTCATCTCTTCCGTGGTGTAGCCGTTGTCGGTGAATTCGCCGCCATGGGGGATCACGTTGAAGGCGATCTGCACCGGATACACCTCCGGCGGTATCGGGTTGAAATTGAGCAGCCCAGCGGTCTGCTTGCCCAATTCTTCAAGCGCCAGACGGCCCGTGCCGGACACCGACT
>JALYOU010000304.1 GCA_030856725.1 Pseudomonadota bacterium | reverse complement strand
CTTTGCGCGCCGGTTTTCTCCCCGGCGTGCCCCAACAGCCCGATGAAGCGTTCCGCGGTACCCGCGCCGCCAAACAGCAGGCCCTGCATGCCGGTGCAACCCAGCTGCGTGAGGGCGTCACGCTGCGCATCGGTTTCGACGCCTTTGGCGATGACGCGGTAGCCCATCGCCTGGCCGATGCCGAGCATCACCCTGGTCACGGCTTGCGATTGCGCGTCGTCGACGATGCGTTCGACGAAACCACGATCGATCTTCAAGGTATCGAATCCGTACTGCGTCAATTCGCCGAGACTGGCGTGGCCACTGCCGAAATCATCCGACGCCACGCGGACACCGAGTGTCTTCAATGCCGCGACCAATGCCTGTCCGCGCGCGCCATGCGAGAACAACTGCACGGCCTTGAACTCGATTTCCAGCCAGCGCGGCTCCAGGCCAGTGTCCCGCAACACGCCGCGCACGTGCGCCAACAAACGCTCTGCATCGAAACGCGCCAGCGACACATTCACCGACACCGGCAAGGCCTGCATGCCCTGCGCCTGCCATACGCGGTTCTGTCGACACGCTGCGGCCAACACCCACTCGTCGATCTGCACCACCAGCCCCGTTTCCTCGGCCACCGGAATGAAGTCTTCCGGTAGCAGCACATCGCCGTCAGCGCGGCGCCAGCGCACCAACGCTTCGACGCCGCCGATCGCGCGCTGCGCGCCTGCTTGCGACAGCAATACCTGGGGTTGCCACGCAAGGAACAGATCGCCATTGGCCAGCGCGATGTGCAGGTCGTGCTCGGTGCGCATGCGCTCTTCGGCGCTGGCGCTCATGATGTCGGTGAAATAGCTGTAGCGGCCGCGCCCGCCCTGCTTTGCGTGGTACAGCGCCGCGTCCGCCTGACGCGTGAGCGATGCGGTGTCGCGACCGTCCTGCGGAAACAGCGCGATGCCGATGCTGGCCGAGACCGAGAGTTTCTGGCCATCGATGTCGATGGGTTCTTCAATCGCCTTGATCAGTTTTTCGGCGACGCGCGCCGCATCGCGCGGATCGGCCAGACGCACCAGCAGCAGCACGAACTCGTCGCCGCCGTGACGGCTCACCGTGTCATCGTCGCGCACGCCGGCGCGCAGGCGCGTGGCGATTTCCTGCAACACGCGGTCGCCGACCGGATGGCCGAGCTTGTCGTTGATCGGCTTGAAGTGATCGAGATCGAGATACAACAACGCGCCCTTCGCGCCGCGCTCGGCCTGCGTCAACGCCTGCGACAGGCGATCCTGCAGAAGCAGGCGATTCGGCAGACCGGTGAGTGCGTCGTGCAGGGCCTGGTGGGCCAGCGCCTCGGTCTGCGCTTGCGCCACGCCCGCGTCATGCAGCAACAGCACGCCGCCCGTCACCATGCCGAAGCGGTCGCGAATCGGCGAACCGGATTCGGCCACGGCCATGTGTTCGCCGTCGCGGCGTTTAAGTATCCGCGTGTCCAAACGCACCACCACGTTGTCGCGCACTGCTTCGCGCAGCAGCGATGGCGTGCCCCGACCGCTTTCGGGGTCGATGAAGTGCAGGATCTCGGCCAGTGGCTTGCCGATGGCCTCATCTTCCGCCCAGCCGCTCATCCGTGTGGCCGCAGCGTTGAACAGTGTGATGCAGCCTTCGCGGTCGCACACCACCACCGCATCGTCCAGCGCCGCGACTGCGATTTCCGCCTGGCGTCGCGAACCCACCATCAGCTGCTCCCACGCCAGGCGCGGGCCGAGGTCGTGGATCGCCACCACCGCCTGCGCGCTGCGGCTGCCCTGCACGCGCCGGTCTTCCATTGGTGCCAGGTGAATTTCCACCGGGAATGGCGTGCCATCGACGCGCTTTGCCTGCAACTCGAGCGCGCGCAGCAACTGCTGCGGCTGGCGGTCGGCGCGCAGTTTCGTCAAGGCGTCGGCCAGCGTGGCGTCGGCGGGCGCCTGCAACAGCGATGCCAGCGTCTGACCGAGCATGTCTTCGCGACTGATGCCGAACAGCGTGGCCATGCGGTCGTTGAGCCGCACGATGACACCCGCCGAATCGAGCACGAGCGTCGGATCGAAGGCGCCCGCGATCATCGCTTCGAGACTGCGCTCGTGCATCGAACGCCAGCCGGCGTCCTGTGCCAGCAGGTGCACGCCGTCGACGGGGCCGTCGGCAGCGAAGCGTGGCTCCACGCGCAGGTCCAGCGCGCGACCGTCGGGCAACTGCAGTTGTTGGCTCTGCGGCTGGCCGACGAACGCGCGGCGTGCAGTGGCGGCGATGGTGGTCGTCGTGGCGTTGTCGCCATAGACCTCCTGCAGCGAGTGGCCGAGCACCTGCGCCGGCTCCTTTCCGAGCCATTGCAGATAACCGGGATTGGCGAATTGATGCCGCAGGTCCGGGCCGAGCGTGGCCATCAGGATCGGACTGCGTTCCGTCACAGCGAGCAGATGGTTCTGCGCGATGTTCAACGACCGTGCGGCGCGGTCGCGCTGCGCGGCGAGGATGGCGATGACCTGCGCGGCGATCAGCGCGGCGCATCCAGCCACGGCTACCAACCCGGGCGCCAATCGCTGGACATCGGCGGGATACAGACCAATCGTTGCGATGGCCGCGCCGGTCAGTAAGCCCAGCCACGCGGTCGCGCGCGGCCCGATGCGCGCCGCGACTGCCACCAGCGGCAGCAATCCCAACAGCAACATGTCCTGCCGCCACCACAGCATCGCCGGCACCGGCAGCCACGCCAGCGTGGCCAGCAACAGGCGCTCGCGACGGTGTTGCTTCTCATAGCCGGGGAAATCGGGGGGATTGGCCTCTTGCGACGCCGCCAGCATCAACGGCAACACGGCCAGCACTCCGAGCGTGCCGGCGACCCACGCATTCGCCACACCGGCGAGCGACGCGGATTCGTCGCCGGGGACGAAGACAACCGCGAGCGTCAGACACGACACCGACGCAATCACACCCGCGACCGCGGCCCATGCGAATGTGCCCAGTTCGTGCAGGCCGACGGGTTGCACGCGCTGGAACCGCAACCAGTGCCATGCAATCAGCGCGCCTGCCGTCACCGCAAAGGCTTGCACGCCGGCCGCGAGTGGAGTGGCGCCAGCCGCCAGCGCGCCAAGGCCGAACGCGACCAACACAATCGCCGCAGGAAGCGCCGCGCGATGCGGCGCGGACGGGTGTTTCAGCATCAGGCCAAGCAGCAGTGCCGCCGCCATGCCTCCAAGCACATGCCGCAGCCAGGTATCACCGATGAATTCTCCGGCGTACGCCAGCGCGAACAGACCCACGACCAGCAGGGTCATTGCCGCGGCCCGCATCGGCAGCCACGTCCGCATCGCGTTGCGCGAACGCGGCACATCGGCGTTCTCGCGTGTCGAGGGTTGCAGGGGCGCGTGGCTCCCGGCGTCCTTACGGCGTTGCATCGTTGCCTCACATCTGGGGGAAGGGGCTGCTTGGCACTCTCGCGTTTCCAGACCATGAACGCATCGAGCGGCTCACGGCGGACATCGCAGCCCGCATTGTCATCTGTGCATGCCGCAGGAAAACGTGCGCCGGTCGCCAACACGACGATGAGATTGGATTGCGGTTATCGCGTAATCCGTGGCTGGAGCTCAATCGAGGCGGCTCCAGGGCTGCGACGGCAGACGCGCGCAGTCCAGCACTGTTTCAAGGCCCCGCAGGATGCCGTGAGCCGAGGTGGGCCTCATCCATCGCGAAAAACGATGCGGTTCGCCTGCCGCTCACCAGATCCTGCGTTCCCTCAAGAACCGGATGGTGAGCAGACTTCCCCACGACGCGCGCTATCGCTGCGCCAACGCGTAATCGATACCGGCACGCACCGCCGCCACCTGCGCTTCGTTGCATTGCTCCGGCGTGGCGTGCGGGCTGTCGGGATAGACCTCGGTGGTCGTCTTGTAACGTGCGCCCGTAATGCCCGCGCACAGCCCGAGTTCCTTGAACGGATATTCGATGACGCCCGGCGCCACCACGGTCGAGCCGATGATCTCGCCGCTCTCGTCCGCCGG
Source organism: Pseudomonadota bacterium (assembly GCA_030856725.1). Classification (GTDB taxonomy): domain Bacteria; phylum Pseudomonadota; class Gammaproteobacteria; order Xanthomonadales; family Xanthomonadaceae; genus JALYOU01. Next base: position 5,040 of record JALYOU010000304.1, on the reverse strand, counting down.
TGCGATATGCGTGACCTTCGCCACCGCGTCGATGATGGCCTGCTGGAATCCGGGTTGCGGATGTTCCGTGTCGTCGACCAGATAGAACCCGTCGGGGATTTCACCTGGCTCGTGCGGTTTGCCATCGCGCGCCGCCAGCGCGGGCCGGAACTCGGTCTCGTCGCTGTTGGTGGTTTCGTGCAGGTCGATGTGCACCAGCACGCGATCGCGCAACGGTGCGACGAGTTGCATCAGCGCCGCCGACTCCTGCGCGTGACTGTCATCGCGAAACGAACGGTTCGGATCGATCGCATCGGCATTCCAGCGGTGGATCCGCTCATAACCCCACGGACTAACGCACGGCACGATCATCAGGTTGATGCGGCCGTCGTAATCGGACCCATGTTTCTCGACGAACCGCAGCGCACCGTGCACGCCACTGGTTTCATAACCATGCACGCCACCCGTCACCAGGGTGACAGGCAGATCGTCATTCCAGTCGCGGCTTTTGATCGCGAACAGCGGATAGGCATCCGGGGAATAATCGAGTTGCCCGTATTGCACCACGTCGAAGCGCGAACGCAATCGTTCAATGACGCCCAGCACGTCCGCTGCATAGCTGCGCTTGCGCGACTGTTGCGAGCGCCACACCGAGACTTCAGTTGGCCCCCAGGGCTGACCGGGTGTGCCGATGGAATGGGGGATGGGATTTGTCATGGCGTCTCTGCTCCATGTGGCCTCGCGGAAAGGCGAACAAAGTAGCACTCATCGGCAAGCAAGCACTGTCCGCGGAACGTGTAGAGCGGAATCGACGCAGTCGCTTCCGGAGGCGATGACGCGGCAGTGCGTTCGACCACGTACGAGGACGCGCCCATCGCCGCTTTCGGAACGCGATGTGGCGGGAGCTGCCTTGGATCCGAATTCACCGGCTCAGCTCGCTCCGCACTCCACCCCTGTTTCCGCTTAAGGTATTCACCATGCCGCGCAGACAAGATCCGAAAACCAGTCCCGCGGGCGGCCGAGGCGCCATCAAGGGCTCGGTGCGCGCGTTCGCGCAGCAGGACATTCCGCTCAAGCTGATTGGCTCATTCCTCGCCGCCAACAAGGTCGTTGGATTCGACTGTCCGGGTTGCGCGTTCCCGGACAAACCCGGCAGGCCGCTGGTGGACAGTTGCGAGCAGGGACAGAAGGCCATCGCGTGGGAGATGACGCGCAAGTCGGTCGGCGCGGAATTCTTCGCCGGCAAGACGCCTGCCGAGTTGCAGGCGCTGGGTGATTTCGATCTTGAGTTCCAGGGTCGGCTGACGACGCCCGTGCTGTACGAAAGGACGAGCGACGCGCAGTCAAGCGGTATTTTCCGCGCCATCGGCTGGGACGAGGCGTATGCGATCGCCGCGCGCGAATTGGCGAAGCTTTCGCCACGCGCCGCCGCGTTCTACGCATCCGGACGCAGCAGCAACGAGGCGGCGTTCCTCTGGCAACTGGCGGCGCGCACGTACGGGAGCGCCAACCTGCCCGACTCTTCCAACTTCTGCCACGAGCCATCGGGTTACGCACTGAAGGAAAGTATCGGTACCGGCAAGGGCACGTGTTCGCTGGAGGACTTCGAACACGCCGACCTGTTCATCGTCATCGGCCAGAACCCGGCCAGCAACCATCCGCGGATGATGACGGCGCTGTACGAAGCGCGCCAACGCGGCGCGACGGTGCTGGTGATCAACCCGTTGCGCGAGCATGGCTTCGCGCATTTTTCCGATCCCAAGAACGTCACCGAACTCATCCGCGACCGCGGCATCGCCGTGGCGAACGAGATGTACCAGGTGCAGATCGGCGGCGACCTCGCCGCGTTGAAAGGCATCATGAAGTCGCTGCTGGAACTCGAACACGCGGCACCTGGCACCGTGCTCGATCAGGCATTCATCGACACGCATACGCAAGGTTTCGACGCGCTGGTTTCCGATCTCGCTGCCTGCCGCTGGGACGAGCTCGAAACCCGTTCCGGCCTGCATGAAGCGCAGATGCGCGACATCGCGCAGCGCTACGCATCAGCGAACGCAACGATGATCACCTGGTGCATGGGCCTGACCCATCATGCCGAATCCGTCGCCACCATCCAGCAAGTCACCAACCTGTTGCTGATGCGCGGCAACATCGGCCGTCCCGGCGCGGGCGCGATGCCGGTGCGCGGGCATTCCAACGTACAGGGCGACCGCACCATGGGCGCGACGTCCACGGTGACGACGGCGTGGCTGGACAATCTGGAAACTACATTCCCCGGCGCCGACATCTGCCGCGATGCGGGCCGCGATGCCGCCGGCGTCATTGACGGGTTGTTCGATGGCAACGTGCAGGCACTGCTCACGCTCGGCGGCAACTTCGGCGTGGCCTCACCCGATTCGCCGCGCGTGCTTGCTGCATTGGAGCGCTGCAAGTTCACCTTGCACATCGCCACCAAACTCAACCGCACGCACTGCCATCCGGGCGACGTGTCGCTGCTGCTGCCGACACTCGGCCGCACCGACAAGGATCTGCGGCCCGGCGGCGAGCAATGCGTCTCGACCGAAGATTCGTCCAGCACCGTGCGCGCATCGCGCGGGAGACAGGCTCCGATCAGCGAAGCTCAACGCAGCGAACCTGCTATCGTCGCGCAACTCGCGCAGGCAATCGGATGCGCACCTGCCGTGCCATGGCAGGACTTCGCCGACGACTACGCATCGATCCGCGACCGCATTGAACGATGCCAGCAGGGCGTCACAGATGGCTTCGACGACTACAACCACAAACTGGCCACTGATGGGCGCTTCCCATTGCCGAACGCCGCCGCGCAGCGGCAGTGGCGCACCGCCAGCGGCAAGGCGCAGTTCCTGACGCATCCATTCCGTGACGACTCACTCGTCGCCCTCGCGCGGCAGCAACACGGCGATGCGGCGCTGACGTTGATGACAATCCGCGCGCACGACCAATTCAACACCACCGTCTACAGCGCCGACGACCGCTATCGCGGGGTGTCCGGCGACCGCCGCGTGCTCTTCATGCACACCGAAGATCTCGCTGCACGCGGCCTGCGCAACGGCGACCGCATCGACATCGAAACCTTGGTCGAAGACGGCCACGTGCGCTGCGTCACCGCCTTCACCGCCCGCATCTGGGACATCCCGCGCGGCTGCGTCGCGGCGTATTACCCCGAAGCCAGCGGACTGATCGCCGCGAGTACGTATTCCGCAAAAACACGCACGCCGCTGTACAAGGAAATGCCAGTCAAGGTTACGGCGCACAAGTCAGATTGAAGCCAGCATGTGTTTTTTTAGGAGCGGCTTTAGCCGCGAGCTCCTGTTGCGTGCAAAAAGGTGCAGGAAAAATCTCGCGGCTGAGGCCGCTCCTGCGAAAAGCGATTGTCTGGGAAGCCTTACGCGCGGCAGTACCTGAGGGCGAAATCTACCCTGTCGCTTCCGCCGCATGTGTTGAAACAGCAACGTAGTCGTGTCGCGCGCCCCTTTCAGGAAAATCGTATCCGGCGCGATCGGAACGCCATGCGCGATTGTCGTACGCACGACAACATCAATCGATCATGTCGCCAAGGTCGCTCACACCCAGTGTGAACATGATCACGATCATCGCCAGTACGACTTTGACGACAACCGGGACCGACACGCCGAACCGATCCCTCAATGCAGCGCCTGCCGGCGGCAGGTACACCAGCGAAACCAGCCCGTAGCCCAGCGCCGGCACCGGGTGCACCAGCACCAGGTTCGCGATGCCGATGCCGAGCAACAGCAAACCGAACAACCATCCGGCAAGATGGAATGCCATGCCGACAGGTGCAATTCCGCCGGATGTCATGCTTTCGGACGTGATGCTTTTGAAAGCCACGTTGCTGGACACCTTTCGTTGGAACTCAAGTCCGTGAAGCACCGGTTGCCGCGTCCTGCGCCGCCTTCTGGAACAACGCGCCTGACAACAGCCACGGCAGGGCGAAGCACGCTGTCAACGAAACTTCCAGAGGCTCGTAGCCCATCGCCAAACCCGCGCCAGCGGCCGCGAGTTGCGCAAGCGCCGTGGCGAACATCGCGCGCGCCATTCCTCTGGCCCGGAAATTGCCGAGGATGGCACCGATCGCTGCAACGAATAGCACGCCTGCGAACATCAAATTCACAGCGCCTTCCCCGAGCATGCCCACCGCCAGGTTGACCCAGATGGTGAGAAAGCCAGTCAACGTCGCGATGCCGAAGCCCGCGCGGTAGGCGGTGTTGCCGCTCAGCCATGCGCCAAGCTCGTAAATGCCGCAGGCGATCGCCAGCACGATGCCCATGACGATGAAATCGCCCGCGGTCCAGTTCACCTCCGTGTTGTCGAACTGCATCGCAATCGCCGGCAACAGCAGCAGACCTGCTGCGCCGCCCCAGATCAGCGGCCGCCACCGATTCCCGCGTTGCGCGCCTGCGTTGTAGGTATCCGTGGTCATGGTCTTGCCCTTGTGCATGAGTGGTGGCGCAAGTCTCCTGCGCCTGAGTGTTAGGAGAAAGGGGCCACTGTGAAGCCAGGAAGAAGTCATCGCCGTAGGGCGTAATCGACGCAATCGCTTCCGCCAAATGCAGTAAAGCGACGGAACGAACGCCTTGAGCCCATGCGGGATGAACGGTACCAATCGCTACCCACCTCTCTGCACGCTCCCGCATCACACGGTTCCCTAGAGTTGCGCTTCATTGAATAAATCGTCTTTGACACAACCACCCTATGCAATCAGTTATAGCCAAGTGCCCCTTCAGCCTTTATGTCCCACCTCCCGCCACCAACGAGCGCGCACCCAGCGCCAACAACGGCGCACTGACCGCGCACTTCCTTGATTTCATTGCAGGTCCGACATTTCCCTGCGTAGGCTCCAAGGCCGCGCTGGCACGCGATGCCATTCAGGTACACGAATTCACCCGCCTGGGTGCGCGCAGCAACGATTCACGTCTGCTGGACCTGCTGAGCGATTTTGCGGACAAGGTCGACGCCATCGATCCAACAGACACCACGGTGCATTCGTTCGTGGCGCTGTTCGAAGGGCCGGTCGATACC
>JALYOU010000282.1 GCA_030856725.1 Pseudomonadota bacterium | reverse complement strand
TGTGCCCGCAGGCTGCGCAACGGCTGTCGCTGCGCATCGACCTGCGCGTCGCCGGCGCATATGAACGCGTCGATGCGCTGCTGGCGAAACATCGTCCCGGCAGCACGCCGATCCGGCTCGACCTGGTGCGCGAAGGCGTAGCGGGCACGCTCGATCTCAATGGCGGCTATGGCGTACGCGTGGACGCGGATCTGGCCGGGGCGCTGCGTACGCAGCCGGGAGTACAGGCGGTGAAGCTGGCGCTGTCGAAGCCTTGGGTATGAGCCTGTGCTGTTCCTTATCCCCACGGAGTGAAGAGCTGCGCGAAGGTGGGGCGCGGACGTTCCGGTTGCACGAATCGTTCCCTGGCGAGCCATTCTCCTGACCCATCCGCCCTCCGGGCGCCTCTCCCGAGGGGAGAAGGAAAAGCTAGACTGCCCACCTCCCCGTTCCACCCCATCCCATGAACCCCAACTACCTCGACTTCGAGAAACCGATCGCCGACCTGGAGACCAAGATCCAGGAGATGCGCCACGCCAGCGCCGGGCCTGCAGTGAACGTCGATGCCGAAGTGCACGCGTTGCAGGACAAGCTGCGCCTGCGTACCGCGCAGATATTCCGCGACCTCACGTCGTGGCAGGTCTCGCAACTCGCACGCCACCCCGCGCGTCCCTACACGCTCGATTACCTGCGCGTGATCTGTGACGAGTTCCAGGAACTCGCTGGTGATCGCGCCTTCGGCAACGACGCCGCCATCGTCGGTGGCCTCGCGCGCATCGATGGCCGCAGCGTGGTCGTCATCGGTCATGAAAAAGGCCGCGACACCAAGGCCAAGGTGCGTCGCAATTTCGGCATGCCGCGGCCGGAGGGTTATCGCAAGGCATTGCGTCTGATGAAACTCGCCGAGCGCTTCAAGCTTCCGCTGTTGACCTTCATCGATACAGCCGGCGCATGGCCCGGCATCGATGCGGAAGAACGCGGGCAGTCGGAAGCCATCGCGCGCAACCTGCTTGAGATGGCCGAGTTGAAGATCCCAATCATCTGCACGGTGATCGGCGAAGGCGGCTCCGGCGGCGCACTTGCCATCGGTGTGGGCGACCGCACGCTGATGCTCGAATACAGCACCTACTCGGTGATCACGCCGGAAGGCTGCGCCTCGATCCTGTGGAAGACCGCTGACAAGGCCAAGGACGCCGCCGAGCAACTCGGGCTCACTGCCAAGCGCCTGCTGGGTTTCGGCCTGATCGATAAAGTCATCCGCGAACCCATCGGCGGTGCGCATCGCAACCCGAAGCAGATGGCGACGCGCTTGAAAGCCGTGTTGCTCAATGAACTCGATGCGCTGGAACAACTGCCGATCGAGGACTTGCTTGAGCGCCGTTACAAGCGTCTTCGTGGCTATGGTGCGTACGAAGCGGCGTGACCGCTCGAATCCGTAACTTCGGGTAGAGCACGGTGTTACCCGGACACGAAACACCATCGACAATGACATTGCTTGCCCCTCCCCCGCCGCAATGCCTTTCGCCTTCAGCGCGAGTGCTTATCGCGCTGAGCGGCGGACTCGATTCCATCGTGTTGCTGCATCTGCTTTCGCAACACCAGGACATCAGCAGGGATCGCGTGCAGGCCCTGCACATCCATCACGGCCTGCATGCCGATGCCGCGCAATGGACGACGCATTGCCAACAACTCTGCAATGCCATTGGCGTACCTCTGCAGGTCGTCAATGTTGAAGTCGCGCGTGATGCCGGTGAAGGGCTCGAAGCTGCCGCGCGAAAGGCGCGGTATGCGGCGTTCACCGGCGCGATGGGCGATGGCGATGTGCTGGTCACGGCGCACCATCGCGACGACCAGGCCGAAACCTTCCTGCTGCGCGCGCTGCGTGCCTCCGGACCGGACGGCCTTGCGTCGATGCGGCCGTGGCGGCCGTTCGCGCATGGTTGGCACTGGCGGCCGTTGCTGGAGACGCCGCGCGCAGCGCTGCTGGCGTATGCGCGACAAAATGCGCTGGTCTGGATCGACGATTCGAGCAACCTCGACACGATTCACGACCGTAACTTCCTGCGGCATGAAATCATGCCGCTGCTTCGCCGTCGATGGCCGCAGGTGGATGCGGCATTCGCGCGCAGCGCATCGCTCAGTGCTGACGCTGCCGGATTGCTTGCCGATGAAGATGCACGCGCACTCGCCACCGCGCGCGCCGTCGATGCGCATCTTATTTCTACCCACGCATTCAAACAGTTGCCCGCAGCGCGCCGAGCACGCGTGCTGCGTCGCTGGGTTGCGGAACTTGGCTTGCCACCGCTGCCGTCGGAAGGCGTCGAGCAGGTCGAGTCGCAGCTGCTGGTCGCGCAGCACGATACGGAAGCGGCTTTCGAATGGTCCGGCGCGGTGATCCGGCGTTGGCGCGACGTGCTGCATGCGGATATGCGGCGTGATGCGTTGCCGGTGGCATGGCGAACGGAATGGAATGGCGCGTCGCCGCTGGATTTGCCAACAGGCGACCAACTACGCCTTATCCCTTTCGTCCCCCAAGGTGGCTTCCTTCGGGGCGTAGGAGCGGCTTCAGCCGCGAGCTCTGGCATCGATGCATTCGAAGATTCAAAGCTCGCGATAGAAGCCGCTCGTACGAAGAAATGTCCTGCATTCGATCTGCCCCTTGTCGTCCATGCGCGCCATGGCGGCGAGCGCATCATCCTGCCCGGCCGCGAGCATTC
>JALYOU010000280.1 GCA_030856725.1 Pseudomonadota bacterium | reverse complement strand
CCGGTCACATGCCGCAAGCGCCGGCTTTCCTACGTCTCCGCATCACCGGCCGCAGTCGATACGCACATCACTTCAGATAAGGACACGTCATGCAGACCCCCCGCACCACTTCGAGGCTGTAGCTGCTCGCCGCCGCAATCGTCATCGCATTCAGCGCGGCCTGCGACCGCAACGCCGCGCAACCGGATGCTTCGGCCGCCCAGGAGCCCGTCGTACAGGAACCGGCCCCCATGCCCAACGATTCCAGTCCCGACGCCAACATGCCGCCGAAAGCCGATGCGCAGATGCAGGCGGTGCTCGATCAGGTCACGCAACTCGGTGGCAAACCCATCGAAACGCTGACCCCGGCTGAAGCGCGGCAACAGCCCACGTCGGCCGATGCGGTCACGGCCTTGTTGAAAGCGCAGGGCAAGCCGACCCCACCCGAAGCGGTGGGCACGGTCACGAACAGCACTTTCCCCGGCCCTGGCGGCGCGGTGCCGATCCGCATTTACATGCCTGCAAGTGCGGCACCTGCAAACGCGGGCAAGGGTCCCCTGCCGGTGGTGTTGTACATCCACGGCGGCGGCTGGGTTATCGCCAATCTCGACCCCTACGATGCCAGCCCGTGTGCCATCGCCAACGCGGCTAATGCGATCGTCGTCTCCACGCACTACCGGAAGGGCCCCGCGCACATGTTCCCGGCGGCGCACGATGACACCTTGGCCGCGTACCAGTGGGTGTTGAAAAATGCAGGCAAGCTAAGCGGCGATCCCAAACGCATCGCGGTCGTTGGCGAAAGCGCTGGCGGCAACATGGCCGCCAATATCGCCCTCGCCGCGCGCCGATCCGCGCATCGCCCTGGTCAAGCAGGACAGCCACGCCAATCTGGCCCCGGCGACGATCATCCTCGCGCAGATCGATCCGCTACGTTCGGACGGCGAGAAGTACGCCGAGAAACTACGCGCCGCCGGCGTTCCGGTGACTGTGTAGACCTATGACGGCGTGACGCACGAGTTCTGCGGCATGGCCGCGGCAGTGGACAAGGCCAAGCAGGCGCAGCAGTTGGTGGGTGAGCGGCTGCGGGAAGCGTTGGCGAATCCCACGACTGCAAAATGAAGCCAGGCAAACTGACCTTCAGAGAAGTGAGTGCCTGACAGGAAGCCCCGCCATGCGGGACTTCTTTTGAATCACGCCGCAGTGATGTCCCATCAACGGTCGAGGCGCTTGAAGGAAAACAACTCTGTCAACGGATGCTTGCGCTTCTCGATCAACGCCCGCAGCAACCCCGCCCCCAGCATGCTGTAGGTGATGCCGTTGCCGCCGTAGGCCATGGCGAAATGGACGCGGGGGCCGTGCTGGTCGTGTGGGCCGAAGTAGGGCAGGCCATCTTCGGTTTCGGCGAAGGTGCCCGCCCAGGCGAAGGCGGGCTTGAGCGGGATGTTGGGGAACAGTTTTGAGACCTGTTTCATCAACGTGTTTGCTTTCTTGCCGACGCGCGCATCGCGCTTGGCGGGAATATCGAACGTATCGTCCTCGCCGCCGACCAGCAGGCGGTTGTCGCTGGTGGTGCGCATGTAGAGATAGGGACGCGCCGACTCCCACACCATCGTGCGCTTCAATGCACCTAGCGTTTTCTCGTCGATGGGATCGGTGATGAAGGCATAGCTGCTGCGGTTCTCCGAAACCGATTGCGAGAGCCATTTCTGCGCCGCATAGCCTGCCGCGAGGATGACATGGCGCGCATGCACGGCATGTCCGTCGACGGTGCGCACAGTCACGCCGCGTGCCGAGGTTTCGATGCGATCGACCACGGTGCGGTCGAAGATCTTCGCGCCGCGTTTCTGCAGGCGCATGAAGAGCCGGTATGCCATCCGGTAAGGATCGATCCAAGCGGCCTGCGTACTCAGAATGGCCGCTGGCGCATCGAAGCCGTAACGCTCGCGCAGCACATCCGCTTCAAGCAGTTCCACATCAAGGCCATGTCGCTTGCGCAGCGCGAATTCTTCGCGCAGGTCGTTCGCATGACCGCGCTTGCTGGCGTAGTAGAGGCTGTCGGTCCGGCTGTAGCCGACATCGCGCACGTCGCGGGCGAGGTCGCCGAGCATTGATACCGCCTCGGCGCAGGCGGTGTAGGCAAGCGCCGCGTCCTTCTCCCCATACTGCTTCGCCAGGTCGACCATGTGGACATCGATCTCGTACTGCAGCAGCGCCGTGCTGGCGGCAGTGCTGCCCCAACCGACGTCGCGCTGTTCGATGACGGCGACCTCGTGGCCGTGTTTGGCCAGTTCGTCGGCGATCAGCGCGGCTGTGATGCCGCCGCCGACGATGGCGACATCGCAATGCAGATCCTGCTGCAGTCGTGGGAAGGCGTGCATCAGGCCGTTCTTGACGGACCAGAAGGGGTAGCCGCTTTTCAGATCCATGCAGGGTCCGTGTGGGTTGGGACGGAGAGTGTCGCGGAGTGCATTGTTCGCGGCATGTGAGCGCGCGTAGTCTTGTGCGAGTCGTTGCTTCAGCCGTCGTTACCGCGAATGACCAGCAGAAGCAGCGTCCTCGCACGGCCAATGATCAAAGCCAGATGGAGACACGCACATGCACGGCGACGGGCTCGAACTCGCATTGGTGTTCCTGTTGGCCGCCGTCATCGCCGTGCCGCTGTTCAAGCGCTTCGGCCTCGGC
>JALYOU010000225.1 GCA_030856725.1 Pseudomonadota bacterium | reverse complement strand
TTCCCGCGATGCCTGTAGATTTTCAGGTCGTGCTTGCTCTTCGGAAGATGTTTTGGCATGACTCCCGCATTCCCGCGGTTTTCAACAGCCGTAGGGCTGGCCATGACGGCTTTATTGATTGACGTTCCATCGCTTCCTTTTGGCACATAGCAAATGGCTAGACGCAAACCCGACCGCCTCATCGAAATCGACGCATCGCAGCTGCCGCCCCTCGGCATGCCCGCAACCGATTTCCTGCGTGACTACTGGCAGCAGAGACCGCTGCTGATCCGCAACGCTTTCCCTAATTTCGTTTCGCCGATCGCGCCAGAAGACCTGGCGGGCCTGGCCTGCGAGGAGACCGCCCTGTCGCGCGTCGTCGCGCACGATCGCGCCAGCGATGCGTGGCTGCTGCGCCACGGTCCGTTCCCCGAGGAATTCTTTCCCACGCTGCCACTGCACGACTGGACGCTGCTGGTGCAGGACGTGGACAAGTGGGACGCGGACATCCGCGCCTTGCTGGTGCAGTTCGACTTCCTGCCGCGCTGGCGCATCGACGACGTGATGGTGAGTTTCGCCGCGCCGGGCGGTTCGGTAGGCGCGCATGTCGATCAGTACGACGTGTTCCTGCTGCAGGCGCACGGCCATCGGCGCTGGCAAGTGGACGTATCGGCGAATCCGCCCATGGCAGTCCGCGACGACGTGGAATTGAGGCTGCTACTGGAATTCAATCCGACCCACGATTGGGTGCTTGGTCCGGGCGACATGCTGTACCTGCCGCCGGGCATGCCGCACCACGGCGTGGCCGAAGATGCGTGCCTCACGTTCTCGATCGGCATGCGCGCCCCGTCGGCCGCGGAATTGCTGGGCGATTTCGTGGACACATTAGCGGCCGATGCGGATGACAGCCTGCGTTATCGGGACAAGGAACTGGCTCCACCCGGTGACCCGAATGAAATCGATGCCGCCGCGATGCAGCGCGTGGTCGAGGCTCTGAACGTATTGCGGATGAACGACCCGGACCGGTTGGGCGACTGGTTCGGCAATTTCATCACCACGTACCGGGGGTCAGGCGAAATCGCGGGTCACGCGGAATCGCGTCCACGAATCGAAATCGAATGGGACCTGCAACACGATGCGCAGCTGCTGCGGCACCCTTGGTCGCGCATGGCATGGCGCAAGGCGACGCGCGGTGCGATGTTGTACGCCAGCGGGCAGGCATTCGCGATGCCTGCCCGTGATGCGCGGATCGTGGCCGCGTCGGACAGCATCGATGGCGCGTGTTACGGCAAATTGTCCGAAGCGGGTCGCGACGCCGTGTACGCGTTGTTGCAAGGCGGGCACTACCAGTTGCAGACGTACCAGGAGGAATGAATCAGATGCATCCCGAATTCCGCATCGAAGCCATCGATTACCAGGCTGGCCTGGCCGACCTGCGCGCCGTGCGCGAGACCGTCTTCGTGCAGGAGCAGAACGTTCCGGTCGAGGAGGAATGGGACGCGCTCGACCCGCAATGCGTGCATGTCATCGCGCGCGCTGCCGATGGCACGCCGATCGGCACCGGGCGACTGACGCCGGAGCGAAAAATCGGGCGCATGGCCGTGCTGCGCGAATGGCGCAACAAGGGCGTCGGCGACGCGCTGCTGCTCGCACTCATCTCGCAGGCACAGGAACGCGGCTGGCGTGAGGTCGCATTGAATTCGCAGGTCGATGCGCAACGGTTCTACGCGCGCCACGGGTTCATTCCCGCTGGCGAGCGTTTCATGGAAGCCGGCATCGACCACCAGCCGATGCGCCGCAAGCTCGAAGGCGCCAGTGCCATCGAGCATCGCGACGCCGCCGTGGCCATCGTCACTGCCATCGTGACCCAGGCGCGTCGCGGCCTGTGCATCTATTCGCGCGAGCTCGATCCGGGCCTGTTCGATGCGCCCGACATCGTCGATGCCTTGCGCCGCTTCGGCACCGACGGACGCGGCAATGAGGTACGCATCGTCTTACAGGATGCCGCCGTACCGCAGCGCGCGCTGGCGCCATTGATCGCGATTGCGCAGCGGCTGCCGAGCGTGTTCGCCTTCCGCGAAGTCATCGATCCAGTTGACCGCGCCTATGCGTCGGCCTTCGTCGTCAACGACGACGGCGGCTACTACTTCCGCACGCTAGGCCATCGATTCGATGGCGAATCGGCGCTCGACGCGCCTGGCCGCGCCCGGCAGCTGCGCGAGGGATTCGACCGCGTATGGGAGCGGTCGCGGCCGGTGACGGAATATCGGGCGCTAGGTATATAGGCGAACGCTTTTTGTAGGAGCGACTTCAGCCGCGAGCGCCAGCGACATCAGAGTTCCACAAACAACTCCCGACTGAGACCGCATCGCGTCGTATCAGCTTTCGATGTTTCCGGCACACAAGTCGGGCCTGCGCTCGCGGCTGAAGCCGCTTCTGCGGAAAGCCAAGGCTCCGCCATGTCGCGGAGCGCCGATGATGCACCGCCGCATCGCCTGCGGCTATAATTCAAGGTCTTACGCGCGTCATCGGCCGGCCGCCTGAAAAGCCTGTCGAATCAGATGCTTGCCCTCACTCTTTCGAGCTCTTCTGCGCCATGGCGGATAGTCTTCTGAAGCAGTTTGCCCAGTCTTCGCAACTCGGCGCCAACGCCGCTTTCATCGAGGACCTCTACGAGCAATACCTGGCTGCACCGGACAGCGTCGGGCCGAAGTGGAAAATCTGGTTCGATGGCTTCAAGGGTCGCGAGGCGGGCGATGTTCCGCATTCAGTGGTCAGGGAAGCGGTCGCCGCTGCAGGTCGCCGCGCCGCCAATGGCAAAACCGCGCCTGCCCAATCGGCCAGCGACGAGCGCGATTTCGCCATCGGCAAGCTGATCATCGCCTACCGTTCGCGCGGACATCTGGCTGCGAATCTCGACCCGCTTGCCATGCTGGAAAAGATCGAGGCGCCTGATCTTGCGATCGGCTTCCATCGCCTGTCCGACGCCGACCTCGACATCGAATTCGGCAGTGGCGGCGTCGGTGGCCATGAGCGCATGAAGTTGCGCGATCTGCTGGCTCTGCTCAAGGCCACCTACACCGGGCCGATCGGCGCCGAGTTCATGCACATCACCGATGTCGAACAACGTCGCTGGGTTTACGAACGGCTGGAAGCGGCCGGTGGCGATTTCAAGCGCAGCGACGACGACAAGCGCCGCATCCTCGAACGCCTCACCGCAGCCGAAGGCCTCGAGCGCTACCTGCACACCAAGTACGTCGGCCAGAAGCGTTTCTCGCTGGAAGGCGGCGACGCGCTGATCCCGTTGCTCGACGACATGATCCGCCGCGCCGGTGGTGAAGGCGTCAAGGAAGTCGTGCTGGGCATGGCGCATCGCGGCCGTCTCAATGTGCTCATCAACACGCTCGGCAAATCGCCGCGCAAGCTGTTCGATGAGTTCGAAGGCAAGTTCGAGCATCACACCGTCGATCGCGCGCACACCGGTGACGTGAAGTACCACATGGGTTTCAGCGCCGACGTGCAGACGCCCGGCGGGCCGGTGCACCTGGCACTGGCTTTCAATCCGTCGCATCTTGAAATCGTTGATCCCGTTGTCGTCGGCAGCGTGCGTTCGCGCCAGCATCGCCGCGGCGACACCGAACACAAGCAGGTGCTGCCGGTGCTGCTGCACGGCGACGCCGCCTTCGCTGGACAAGGCGTGGTGATGGAACTGTTCCAGATGTCGCAGGCCCGCGGCTTCGCGGTCGGCGGCACGGTACACATCGTCATCAACAACCAGGTCGGCTTTACCACCAGCGAGAAGCAGGACGCGCGTTCCACGCTGTACTGCACGGATGTCGCCAAGATGGTCGGCGCGCCGGTGCTGCACGTGAATGGCGACGATCCCGAGGCCGTTGTGTTCTGTTCCGAGCTTGCCTTTGACTTCCGCCAGCGCTTCGGCAAAGACGTGGTCATCGACCTCGTCTGCTATCGCCGCCATGGTCATAACGAAGCTGATGAGCCGGCAGCGACGCAGCCGCTGATGTACCAGACGATCCGCGCGCACAAGACCACGCGCGAGCTGTATGCCGCACAGCTCGCCGCGGCCGGCACGTTGAAGGCGGAAGATGCGCAGGCCATTGTGGATGGCTATCGCAACAAGCTCGACGCGGGCGAAGTCACCACCGAGCTTGCGACCGTCAAGCCGGACGAATTCACCATCGACTGGTCGAATTACCTGTCGGGCAAGCTGTCCGATCCGGTCGATACCACCGTCGCGCGCGACAAGCTGGTGCAACTGGCGCAGACGATCAACACGATTCCGCCCGACGTCGTGTTGCATGCGCGCGTGGCGAAAATCTACGAGGACCGTCGCAAGATGACGGCTGGCGAGCAGGCAGGCGACTGGGGTTTCGCCGAGAACCTCGCGTACGCGACGATTCTCGACGAAGGCAACAAGCTGCGTCTTGTGGGCCAGGACAGCGGCCGCGGCACGTTCTTTCATCGCCACGCCGTGTTGCACGACCAGAAGACCGACGCGGATTACCTGCCGCTGCGGCAGATCGCACCGGATGCCGACGCGGAGATCATCGACTCTCTGCTCAGCGAGGAAGCGGTGATGGCATTCGAGTATGGCTACTCGACCGCCGATCCCGACACGCTCGACATCTGGGAAGCGCAGTTCGGGGATTTCGCCAACGGCGCACAAGTTGTCATCGACCAGTTCCTTTCGTCAGGCGAAGCCAAATGGCAGCGTCTATGCGGCCTGGTGCTGCTGCTGCCGCACGGTTATGAGGGACAGGGGCCAGAACATAGTTCGGCGCGGCTTGAACGCTTCCTGCAATTGTGCGCGCTGGAAAACATGCTGGTCTGCGTACCGACCACGCCTGCGCAGATGTTTCACATGATCCGCCGCCAGATGCGCATGAAGACGCGCAAGCCACTGGTGGTGATGACGCCCAAGTCGCTTCTGCGCCACAAACTCGCGGTGTCCTCGCTCGACGAGTTATCCAGTGGCGCATTCCAGCACCTGATCGCCGATGCGACCGCCGATGCGAAGAAGGTGAAGCGCGTCGTAGTGTGCTCCGGCAAGGTCTATTACGACCTGCTGGACGAAGCGCAGAAGCAGAAACTGACGGATGTCGCCCTGCTGCGCGCCGAACAGCTGTATCCGTTTCCGCGCAAGGAACTCACCGCCGAACTCAAGCGTTACGGCAAGGCGACCGATGTGGTCTGGTGCCAGGAAGAGCCGCAGAACCAAGGCGCGTGGTATCAGATCCAGCACCATCTCGTGACCTGCCTGCAGCCCAACCAGAAACTGCATTACACCGGCCGCGCGCGCTCGCCTGCGCCGGCGGTGGGTCATTTCAACGATCACGTCGTCGAACAGCAGCAACTGGTCGCCGATGCGCTGGTCAATCCGCTGGTCGCAAAACCCGCGGTCGAATAAAACTTTTCACTCATCCAACTTACGGTTAGGACGCCAATCATGGCCATCGAAGTCAAAGTCCCGGTACTGCCGGAATCCGTTTCCGACGCGACCATCGCCAACTGGAACAAGAAAGCCGGCGACGCGGTCAAGCGCGACGAGAATCTCGTCGACCTGGAAACGGACAAGGTGGTATTGGAAGTACCCTCGCCCGTCGATGGCGTCTTGAAGGAAATCAAGTTCGAGACTGGCGCGACGGTGACCAGTCAGCAGGTGTTGGCGATCATCGAGGAAGGCGCCGTCGCTGCAGCGCCCACGCCAGCCGCCAAGACGGAAGCAGCTCCTGCTGCAGGTGCGCAGGAAGTGCAACCGAAAGCGCAGGCCGCCAAGGCCGAAGCCGCTGCACCCGCGAGCACCA
>JALYOU010000211.1 GCA_030856725.1 Pseudomonadota bacterium | reverse complement strand
CTGCCGAGCGCGCTGGTGCTGCTGTGCATCGCGATCGACCTCGGCGCGATCGTACGGCTCGGCCCCAAGGCCATCATCATGTTCCTCACCGGCACCTTCGGGGTGATGCTGGGCGCGTTGGTGGCCTTCGTGGCAATGGGCGTGATCCATCCGGACACGGTGGCCGGCGATACCTGGCGCGGCATGACCACGCTGGCCGGCAGCTGGATAGGCGGCGGCGCCAACCAGGCCGCGATGAAGGAAGTGTTCGCCGTGGACGCGACGCTGTTCGGCCAGTTCGTCGCGGTGGACGTCCTGGTGGCCAACGTGTGGTTGGCGGTGCTGTTGTTCCTGGCCGCGCGCGCGGAGCGCTTCGACCGCTGGACCGGCGCCGACACCAGCGCCATCGAGGACCTGAAGCAGCGCATCGAGGCCTACCAGTCCGAGCACTCGCGCATCCCGAGCCTGACCGATCTGATGGTGATCCTGGCCGTGGGCCTCGGCGCCACCGGCATGGCGCATTTCCTGGCCGAGCCGCTGGTGGCCTGGATCGGATCGCTGCCAGCGGAGTGGCGGCTGCAAGATTACAGCCTGACGTCCGGGTTCTTCTGGATCGTGGTGTTCGCCACCACCATCGGCCTGGTGCTGAGCTTCACGCGCGCGCGGCTGCTGGAGGGCGCCGGGGCATCCAAGGTCGGCTCGGCGATGCTGTACGTGCTGGTTGCCACCATCGGCATGCACATGGACCTGGGCGCGCTGCTCGACCGGCCATGGTTGTTCCTGCTGGGGCTGATCTGGATCAGCGTGCATGCGGCGCTGATGCTCGGCGTCGCCAAGTTGATCCGCGCGCCGCTGTTCTTCATGGCGGTCGGTTCGCAGGCCAACATCGGCGGCGCGGCGTCGGCGCCGGTGGTGGCGTCAGCATTCCATCCGGCGCTGGCGCCGGTCGGCGTGCTGTTGGCGGTGCTCGGCTATGCGCTGGGCACCTATGCCGCGTACATCACCGGGCTGGTGCTGCGGGCAATGGCGGTTTGAGACCCCTTGACCACACCAGGTGAGATGGGTGAGGAGGGGGCAGCGAGTGTCATCTGGCGATCCAACGGGTCGCCCGCTTCAGCGTAGTTCATGTCGAGCGTGTCGTTCGCGCAGGACGTGAGTTGGCATGAACCCTTCGTCTGGGTTGAAGTGCTTCGACGCCGGTCGGCTGGCCTAAAGCTGTAGCCGTATGCGCACCCCAGGCCGCGCCGACGCGTCGAGATGGCACGCTGCTGCTGTATTCCTGAGCGCCAGCATCAGCATGCAGATGGACCGTGATGCGCTTTTTTGTCCGCGAGGCACCTGTCGCCGCAGGCGTCAATCACCCGTCATGCGTGCATCGGGTCCGAAATAGTCCTTCCACATTTGCATTGAGCCGCCCTGCGACACACCAAACTCGACGATGTGTACATCCGTACCTCTGAAGCGCGAAAAATGCCGGTCGTAGATTTCAAAGTAGTGTTGCTACTTGTGGATGAGCCTGCCGGTATTGCCAATGAAGTATTTTTCAGGATCGTTCATCCAAACCACTCCTTTATAGTCAAATACGAATCAAGCGTCCCCAAGTACCACCACGCACCGGGTCAACAGCAACGAGAACGGCCCTTGCCGTATCGCGCATGCAAGCGCTCGGCGAAGAAAGCTTCGTGGTTCATGGGTACCGCATCCGGGTGCGTCTTGCGAACATGCGCCAGATAAACCTCGTAATCCGGCACGCCCACGGCAAGCCGCGCCGTGCATGCGGCCCATGTCCATGCCGCGCGCATGGCGATGACGAGGTTGCGCGTCACTGATTCCATGTCAGGCCTCGAACGCCACATACGGCATCTCCTGCGCGGTTGACGTTGTCGACCGCCGCGCCTTGAGCGCCGCGCGCAGTCCGAACAGCACCGTCAACACCAGCACGGTCATGAACATCGCGCACAATGCGGCATTGATCTGGTTGTTTAGCACGACGCGCTGCATTTCCTCGATCGATTTGGCGGGCGCGACGATCTCGCCGCGCGCCGCCGCATCCGCGAACTTGCGTGCGTTGGCAAGGAAACCGATCTTGGTGTCGGGATGGAACAGCTTCTGCCAACCTGCGGTCATCGTGCAGATCAGCAGCCACGCCGTCGGCAACAAGGGGATCCACAGATACTTCTCGCGTTTCATCTTGACCAGCGCGACGCAGGCGAAGGTCAATGCAAGTCCCGCGAGCATCTGGTTGGCGATTCCGAACAGCGGCCACAAAGTATTGATGCCGCCAAGCGGGTCGACTACCCCCTGGTACAAAAAATAACCCCACAGTGACACCGCAATCGCGGTGCAGACGACATTCGCCGACCAGCTTTCAGTGCGCCGGAATGGCGGATACGCCAAGCCGATGAATTCCTGGATCATGAAGCGCGCCACGCGCGTGCCGGCATCGACCGTGGTCAGGATGAACAACGCCTCGAACAGGATCGCGTAGTGGTACCAGAACGCCATCATGCCGCTGCCGCCCACCAGCCCATTGAGAATTTGCGCCATGCCCACGGCCAGTGTTGGCGCGCCGCCGGTGCGCGACAGGATGGTGGTTTCGCCGATATCCCTTGCTGTAGCCGTCAACACGTCCGGCGTCATCACGAAGCCCCAACTGGTGATCGTCTGCGCGGCTTGTTCGGCGGTGGTGCCGATCAACGCTGCGGGCGCATTCATCGCGAAATACACTCCCGGCTGCAGCACGCAGGCGGCGATCAGCGCCATCACCGCGACGAAGGCTTCCATCAGCATCCCGCCGTAACCGATCAGCCGCGCATCGCGTTCGTTTGGCAGCATCTTCGGCGTGGTGCCGGAGGCGATCAGCGAATGGAAACCGGAGACGGCGCCGCAGGCGATGGTGATGAACAGGAAGGGGAACAGCGAACCGGCAAACACCGGGCCAGTCCCGTCGATGAACTTCGTCACAGCCGGCATCTGCAGTTGCGGCGCAGCGAACAAAATCGCCACGGCGAGCAGCAACACGGTGCCAATCTTGAGGAAGGTCGACAGGTAGTCGCGTGGCGCCAGCACCAGCCAGACCGGCAGCACCGCGGCGACGAAGCCGTAGCCGATCAACATCCAAGCCAGCGCTTTCGCATCGAAGGTGAACACTGGCGCCCACGTCGGCGAGGCCGCGACCATGCCGCCGAGCCAGATCGACAGCAGCAGCAACACGAAACCGATGATCGAGACTTCGAGGATCTTGCCCGGACGCAGGTATCGCAGGTAGACGCCCATGAACACCGCGATCGGCATCGTCATCGCCACGGTGAACGTGCCCCACGGGCTGATGGCCAGCGCCTTGACCACTACCAGCGCGAGCACCGCCAGCAGGATCACCATGATCATCAGGATGCCGATCATCGCGGTGATGCCGGCCGCGGCGCCCATCTCGCCGCGGATCATGTCGCCGAGCGATTTGCCGTCGCGGCGTACCGAGAAGAACAGGATCAGGAAATCCTGCACGGCGCCGGCGAAGACCACGCCGAACAGGATCCACAGCATTCCCGGCAGATAGCCCATCTGCGCGGCGAGCACGGGTCCCACCAAAGGACCCGCGCCTGCAATGGCGGCGAAGTGGTGGCCGAACAGCACCGATTTCTCGGTGGGAACGTAATCGAGGCCATCGCTGCGGCGCCATGCGGGCGTCATGCGGGTCGCATCCAGTCGCAACGCCTTGTCGGCGATGTAGCGCGAATAGAAACGAAAGCCGATGAAGAACACCGAGACCGACGCGGCCACCAGCCACATCGCATTGATCGT
>JALYOU010000259.1 GCA_030856725.1 Pseudomonadota bacterium | reverse complement strand
GGTGTACTACTGGTGGCCGAAGTGGACCGGCCGCATGTACAGCGAATTCTGGGGCAAGGTGCATTTCTGGTGGTCGGTGGTGTTCGTCAACCTGCTGTTCTTCCCGCAGCACTTCCTCGGCCTGGCCGGCATGCCGCGCCGCATCCCCGACTACAACGTGGTGTTCGCCGACTGGAACCTGATCAGCTCGATCGGCGCGTTCGGCATGTTCGCCACGCCGTTCCTGATGTTCTTCATCCTGCTGCACTCGCTCAAGCGCGGTGCGCCGGCGGCTGCGCGATCCTGGGAAGGCGCACGCGGCCTGGAGTGGACAGTGCCGTCGCCCGCACCGCACCACACCTTCACCACGCCCCCGGTGATTCGCGACGGCGACCTGGCGCATGGCGATTTCGCGCATCTGGATTTCGATAACGCGACCACCGGGGCCGATACCGCGGCGCACACCAATGTCCGCGATGCCTGATGACGCAGCTTCCCGCCAGCACCGAGCCGGACAACAGCGCGCACGCTAGGCATGTCGTAGCGCGGCGTGGCGCAGTGCGCACCGCTTGGACCATGGGCGGCATCGCGTTCGCGGTGTACGTGCTCTTCATCCTGACGGGAGTGTTGGCGCAGTGAGCACGCACAACCACCGTGGCATCGTCAAGATGGCGAGCGTGGCACTGGCCGCATTCGCTTTCAGCTTCGCATTGGTGCCGCTGTACCGGATCGCGTGCGAGAAAGTGTTCGGCGTGAGGCTCGATCGCACAGCAGTGGCTGCGGACGCAATCAAGGCTGCGACGAAAACGGCGCGCACGATCACCGTGCAGTTCGATGGCGGCGTCAATTCCAAGCTGCCGTGGGCGTTCGAGCCTAACCAGCTGACCATGCAGGTGCGCCCCGGCGAGCAGTACGAAACGACGTACTACGCGCGCAACACCAGCCAGCGCGCCATCGTCGGCAGCGCGGTGCCTTCCGTCGCGCCCGCACGTGCGTCGGGGTTCTTCAGCAAGACCGAATGCTTCTGTTTCACCGCGCAGACGCTGGCGGCGGGTGAAGCGCGCGACATGCCGGTGCGTTTCATCGTCGATCCGGCGTTGCCGGACGACGTGCATACGATCACGCTCTCGTACACATTCTTTAAAAATGACGCGTTGACTGCACAACTAGACATACCGAAAGCAGTCGCCTCACAAACCATCCTCAAATCAGTACGCCCGGCATCGCCGCTCGCGGCGCCCTGATTCGATCGACCGGAAGATTTTCCATGGCCCAAGCACACGCTCCGCAAGACCCGCTCATGGTGAGCCCGTCGAACCACGCCAATGTTTATTACGTGCCGCACGGCAGCCGCTGGCCGGTGA
Organism: Pseudomonadota bacterium; assembly: GCA_030856725.1. Taxonomy (GTDB): domain Bacteria; phylum Pseudomonadota; class Gammaproteobacteria; order Xanthomonadales; family Xanthomonadaceae; genus JALYOU01. The sequence goes on along the minus strand of JALYOU010000259.1, from coordinate 5,212 downwards.
TCGCATCGGTCGCGCTGTTCATCGCCATGTTCGGTTTCGCCAGCTGGCTTAACGAGGTGAGCTGGGGACGCACCATGTTCTTCGTCGGGCTGGCGTTCCTGGCCGCGATCCTGTTCAAGTGGTTCGCCGAAGTCATCGGCGAGTCGGTCAAGGGCTACTACAACAGGCAGGTCGATGTCTCGTTCCGCATGGGGATGGTGTGGTTCATTTTTTCCGAGGTGATGTTCTTCGCCGCGTTCTTCGGTGCGCTGTTTTACGCACGTAGCTACGCGATGCCGTGGCTCGGCGGCGCAGGCGACGGCGCGATGACCAACAGCCTGTTGTGGGACGGCTTCAGCGCGGCGTGGCCGAGCAACGGTCCGGGCCAGGTGGGTGGCGCCTTCCAGACGATTCCTGCGTGGGGCCTGCCACTGCTCAACACGCTGATCCTGCTCACCTCCGGCGTCACCGTCACTATCGCGCACCATGCACTGCGCGCAGGGCATCGCAAACAGCTGCTCGTGTTCCTGGGCTTGACGGTACTGCTCGGCTGCCTGTTCCTGTTCTACCAGGCCGAGGAATACGTCCATGCCTACAAGGAACTGAACCTGACGCTGGGCTCGGGCATCTATGGTTCGACCTTCTTCATGCTGACCGGATTCCACGGCCTGCACGTCACGCTGGGCACGGTGATGCTGGCGATCATCTGGCTGCGTTGCCTGAAAGGTCATTTCAGCCGCGACGATCATTTCGCGTTCGAAGCGGTGGCCTGGTACTGGCACTTCGTGGATGTGGTGTGGCTGGGGTTGTTCCTGTTCGTCTACGTGCTTTGAGAGCTTTTCCTTCTCCCCTCGGGTGAAGGTGCCCGAAGGGCGGATGAGGGCGCGGACTGTCAGGTCGCCATCAACGTCACGTACACCGCGACCGGAACGCCTACCTCCTCATCCGGCGCTGCGCGCCACCTTCTCCTGAAGGGAGAAGGGAACGATCACCTCCCAACCCCATGTGGCGTGATCCAACCCATGTAGATCGCCAGCACTACGAACAGGATCAAGGCCACCGACAGTGCGATGCGCTTGGTCAGCGCCTTGACCGCACGATCGGTCTTGCCCTTGTCGTTGAGCATGTAATACAGGCCGGCGCCGAGGTTCCACAGAATCAGGATCAGGAACGCGATGATCAGCAGCGTTTTCAGCGAATCGTTCATGGCGGATGTCCTCGCGTGCCGTCGCAACGCGGCGAGCGAATTATCGCAGCGATCCCAGGGCTTGGCGTGAGCCGTCAACGCAACACTGCGATTGGATGGATGGTGGCGCTCGTCGCGATAACGCTGTTTTCGAGCGCTGGCGTCTGGCAGTTGCGGCGCATGCACGAGAAGCAGGCCTTGCTCGATGCTTCGGGGCACGTTCTTGACAAGCGCAAGTCGAAGTCATTTTCGATCGCCTCCGATCCGGATCGCGCGCGCGCTTATGACTGGGTCGAGGGCGCAGGGACCTTCGATGTGCGTGGCGCAATGCTGCTGGACAACCAGCAATCGGGCGGACGCAGCGGCGTGCGCGTGTATCGCATTTTCCTGCCGGAGCAGGGCAGTCCTTTGCTCGTCGACCTGGGCTGGCTGCCGCTCGGTGGCGAACGCAAGCTGCCGCAAATTCCGCGCAGCCAAGGCCGCGTCGAACTGCGTGGCTTGCTGATGCCGCCACCCTCGTCTGGCCTTGCGCTTGGCGCAGGCATCGCGCGCGAAGGCGACAACTGGCTGCTGACCCGCGTGGATCCCGCCGCAATCGTCGCGGACACGGGACTCTCCGTGCCCCTTGCGCCACGCGTACTTCGTATCGATCCGGCATTGCCGATCGGTTACGCGCGCGATCTCGACATCCTGCCCAACACGCTGCCGCCGCAGCGACACCTCGGCTATGCCGTGCAATGGTTCGCATTGGCGCTGGCCGTGTTGGTCACCGCAGTCGTCCTCACTCTCAGAAAACCCCGCCGATGAACACCCCCATGCCGCCTGCACCGCTCAAAGGTGATCGACGCACCCGCAACCGCGGCATGCTGATCGCGCTGATCGTGATCTTCCTCGGCAGTTTCATCGTCGCAGGCGCGCTGCGTTTCTCCGGCTGGCGCCCCGACGCGATGAAGAACAAGGGCGAATTGCTGCAGCCGCCCGGCGACCTGCGCAACGCACGTCCCGTGCTTGCGGATGGTTCGGAATATTCCTGGAAGCCGGCCGAACGCATCTGGCGTATCGCGCTCGCGCCGCCAGAAAACTGCACGAGCGAATGCGTTGAGTTGGCACGACAACTCGACCTGGTCTGGCGGCTGTTCGGTCGCCAGGCCGACCGTGTGCACGTGCTCTGGATTGGTGCGCCGATCACGGGTGCGATTCCATTGCCGACTCAACGCCTTCTGCGATCATCACCATCCCTGCGCGCGGGGTTGCCGCGCGTGGACGATGCCAAAGGCGTGCCGGTGTATGTCATTGACCCCAACGGCTTCGTGATTCTGCGCTACGCTCCTGGCTTCGATCCCGCCGACCTGCGCACCGACATGGCGCGACTGCTGAAACTGCGCTGAGATGAATTTCGCGTTGCCGCCCACCTTGTACAAGCACCTGCATCGCCTTGCGTGGTTCGCGGTGGTCCTTGCCTTCGGCGTGATCGTGTTCGGCGCGTTCGTGCGCCTGTCGAACGCGGGCTTGAGTTGCCCCGACTGGCCGACGTGCTACGGCCGTGCCGCTTGGCCCGCCGCCAGCGACACCGTCGATCACGCCGCGATCGCGATCCGTCCTGTCGAAACGCACAAGGCCTGGCGCGAACAGATGCACCGGATGCTGGCCGGCACGCTCGGCGTCCTTGCACTTGCGCTGGCCCTGATCGCCGCGCGTAAACGCCGGTTCGGCATCGCGCAGATCCTCGCTGCGTCCGCGTTGATTGCGTGCGCGATTCCACTTTACATGCGCGGCGAGTACGTCGCTGCGATGACTCTGGCGATCGCGGGCGAGGCGATGCTGGCGTTCGCAGCGCTGCGATGGAGCAATCACGACCTGTCGCGCGCGACCGCGATCACGCTGGCCGTGATCGTGTTGCAGGCTTTGCTCGGGATGTGGACAGTGACGTGGCTGCTCAAGCCCATCGTCGTCATGGCGCACCTGCTCGGCGGGCTGCTGACGTTGGCGTTGCTGACATGGATTGCATGGCGCGCGATCGAGCGACCGATCCGGCTGGTGGATGCACCATCGCTGCGGCTGTGGGTCATTACCGGGCTGATCGTGCTGGGCGTGCAGATCGCACTCGGCGGCTGGACCAGCGCCAACTATGCGGCGCTGTCGTGCGGCACCGACTTTCCGAAATGCGTCGGGCAGTGGTGGCCCGCGCACGATTTTCGCGAAGGGTTCGTGTTGTGGCGCGATGCCTTTATCGGGCATGGCGGGGTGGATTATGAAGGCGGTGTGCTCGACGGCGAGTCACGCATTGCGATCCAGCTTGCGCATCGCATGATGGGGGCGGTCGTGTTCGTCTACATGCTCGCGCTGTCGATGCGGTTGCTGCGCACGCCTGGGATGCGGCATTGGGCGGTATCGCTGGGCGTGTTGACGCTGGCGCAGGTCGCGCTCGGCATTGCCAACGTCAAGCTCGCATTGCCGCTGACCATCGCCGTGCTGCACAACGCGGGCGCGGTGCTGTTGTTATTCGTGCTGGTGTCGCTGCTGGCGCGGCTGCGGACGCCTGACTGACATGCGCACACTCGCCGCCGAATACTGGACCCTGACCAAGCCGCGTGTCGTCGCGCTGATCGTATTCACCGCGCTGGTCGGCATGTTTCTCGCCGTGCCGGGATTGCCGCCCTTGCGGCAGTCGGTGTTCGGCCTGTTCGGCATCTGGCTCGCCGCTGCATCCGCGGCCGCGATCAACCATCTCATCGACCAGCGCATCGACCGCGTCATGGCGCGCACCGCGCACCGGCCGCTGGCGACAGGCGCGTTGACGTCGCCACAAGTTCTCGTCTTCGCGATCGCACTCGGCGCGTTGTCGATGACGGTGCTCATGGCGCTGGTCAACCCACTCACCGCAGCACTGACGTTCGCGTCATTGATCGGCTACGCCATCATCTACACCGGCTGGCTCAAGCGCGCCACGCCGCAGAACATCGTCATCGGCGGCATCGCCGGCGCCGCGCCCCCGCTGCTCGGTTGGGCCGCTGTCACCGGCATGCAGAACGAGTGGGACTGGGCGCGCGCATTGCTGCTGGTGCTGATCGTCTTCGTGTGGACACCGCCGCATTTCTGGGCGCTGGCGATTTTCCGCCGCGACGACTACGCGCGCGCGCTGGTGCCGATGTTGCCGGTCACGCACGGTGTCGAATACACGCGCTGGCAGATCCTGCTGTACACCGTGCTGCTGCTCGTGGCGACGTTGTTGCCGTGGGCCATCGGCATGAGCGGCCTCTTCTACCTCGGCGGCGCGTTGGTCCTCGGCGCCGTATTTGTCTGGTACGCGTGGCGCCTGCTCGACCCGCCGGACGAATTCTTCTCAATGCGCGTCTTCAACTATTCGATCGTGTATCTCATGGCGCTATTCGCATTCCTGCTGCTCGATCACTGGCTGCTGCCGTGGTTTCAGCGGGCGCCTGCATTCGTGTTGCAGCCGACATAACCATACAAGCGATGTAGCCAGTGGCGCGCAGAGCGCTTGGACATTTTGTTCGCAGGATGAGTCCCGAGGGTGAACCGTGCGTCACCATGGCCCCTCGTTCTGGCTGATTGGTGAGGCAGCCCAACCTACGTAACTGCGGCACCCTCACATGCGACGGAAGCGACTGCGTCGATTCTTGCTGGATTGGTGTCGCCAACCCAACCTGCGCAAGCCAAGCCAGCCGAATTACGGGCCGAGCAGATGCTGCTGCCAGAACAGGATTGTCGCCGCACCGAAGTAATCGCTGTTGGCCTTCTTGGCAAAGCCGGGGCCCTCGTCGTTGAACATCAGGAACCACACCGGCTGGCCGTTGCTGCGCACCGCTTTGACGATCTGCTCGGCTTCGGTGTAGGGCACGCGCGGATCGTTGCGGCCCTGCGCGACGAACAGCGGCGAGGTGATCTTCTGCGCGTTGTTGAGCGGTGAGATCTTGTCGAAGTGCGCCTTCATCGCCGGGTCGCGTTCGTCGCCGTATTCGGCGCGGCGCAGGTCGCGGCGGTAGCTTTCGGTGTTGGTAAGGAAGGTGCCGAAGTGCGAGATGC
>JALYOU010000204.1 GCA_030856725.1 Pseudomonadota bacterium | reverse complement strand
TCTTGGCGCCGGCTTCGATGAGGATTTCGCGGACGTTGTCGGCATCGTGTTCGATGGCGGAAGCGACCGCGTTGATGCCGGCGATCCAGGGGCTGTCTTTGCTCATGATTATCTGGTCGGAGGTGAGTTGTTCCCTTCTCCCCTCGGGAGAAGGTGGCGCAAAGCGCCGGATGAGGGCGGGAGGGTGAACGGTCGGAAAACTATCCGTACGACAAGGCGAAACATTAGTAGGGCGCATGGTTCACGGAAAGTTGCACTGGCGCTTCATTCCCGCCCTTATCCGCCCTTCGGGCACCTTTTCCCGGAGGGAGAAGGAAAAGTGCTAATACTTCTTTTTCGTCCGCTTCGCCGGCTGCCCACGTGGTGGCTTGGGCTTGATGTCCCTGTCGCGACTTTGCCTGCCTTTGGCTGCGCGATGCGGGGTCTGCTCAGCACCAGAGAGATCGCGCCCCGGCCCCTCCCCCACCAGCCTGAAATCGATCTTCCTTTCTTCCAGGCTCGCCTTCAGCACCACGATGCGCACGCGATCACCCAACCGGAACTGGCGACCGACACGTTCGCCGGTGATCGTCTTGCGGATCGGGTCGAAGTGGTAATAGTCATTCGGCAATTGCGTCACGTGGATCAGTCCGTTGACCTTGGATTCGTCCAGTTCCACGAACAGGCCGAAACTGGTGACACCGCTGATCGTCCCGTCGAACTCGCCACCGATGTGCTGCTCCATCCACGCCGCGCGGTACCGCTCGTCGACTTCGCGCTGCGCCTCGTCCGCGCGCCGCGAGCGTTCCGAGCATTGCAACGACAACGCTGCCATCGCGTGCGCGGAGTACGTGTAGGCGTCGGCATTGCCGCCAGCCAGGGCATGCTTGATCGCGCGGTGCACCAGCAGGTCCGGATAACGCCGGATGGGCGAGGTGAAATGCGCGTAGGCCTCGAGCGCCAGGCCGAAGTGACCGATGTTGTCCGGCGCGTACACGGCCAGACTCTGGCTACGCAGCAATACCGATTCCAACAATGTCGCATCGGGACGGTCGCGGATTTTTTCCAACAGCTGGCGGAAATCCTTCGGCGTGACCTTCGTCCACGGCGGCATGCTCAGCTTGAATTCCTTGAGGAACTCCAGCAGGTCACCGTATTTGGCTTCCGGCGGCTTGTCGTGATCGCGATACGGCGCGGGAATGCCGACTTCGAGTAGATATTTCGCGGCTTCGACATTGGCCGCGATCATGCATTCCTCGATCAGCTTGTGCGCGTCGTTACGGCGCAGCATGCCGGCCTGCGTGACCTCCCCTTGCGGTCCCAGCACAAAACTGACTTCCGATGATTCGAATTCGATCGCGCCGCGTTTTTGCCGTGCCTTGTCGAGCACCCGATACAACTGGTGTAGGCGTTCGATCTGCGGCATCAGCCCGCCAATGAAGGCGCGCGCCTGCGCCTTGTCCTCATCCGGCATGTCGTCGCCGACCGCGTTCCACACCTGCGTGTAGGTCAGGCGCTCGTGCGAGTTCATGACCGCTTCGTAGAACTCCGATTCCACGACAAGACCGTTGCTGTCGATCTGCATGTCGCAGACGAAACACAGCCGATCCACTTTCGGCTTGAGCGAGCAGATGCCGTTGGACAGCGTTTCCGGCAACATCGGCACGACGAAACCCGGGAAGTACACCGACGTCGCACGCTTGGTCGCTTCCTCGTCAAGCGGCGTGCCGGGCCGCACGTAATGCGACACGTCGGCGATGGCGACGATCAGACGAAAGCCGTCGCGGGCGTGTGGATGAGAGCTAGGTTCGCACCAGACCGCGTCGTCGAAATCCTTGGCGTCCTCGCCATCGATCGTCACCAGCGGCGTGCTGCGCAAATCGACGCGTTGCCGCACGGTGGCTTCATCGACCGTCAACGGCACTGCGGTGGCTTCGGCGAGCACCGCCTGCGGAAATTCATGCGGAATCTCATGACCGTGGATCGCGGCTTCGACCGCGAGCGATGCGGTCAGCTTGTCCCCGAGCACGGCCAGCACACGGCCAATGGCGGGACGATGCGAATCCGGCGGCTGCACGATTTCGGCGACCACGAGTTGTCCGTGTTTCGCATCGAGGCGTGCATCGGCCGGAATCTGCACGTTGCGCTGGATGCGGCGGTCGTCGGGGACCACGTAGCTGATGCCGGACTCGAGCGTGTAGCGGCCGATCAGACGATTGAGCCGGCGTTCCAGCACTTCCACGATCGCGCCTTCGCGGCGTCCCCGGCGATCCATGCCGGTGACGCTGGCGAGCACGCGGTCGCCGTGCATTGCCTTGCGCATTTCCTGAGGCGGCAGGAACAGATCGTCACCAGCAACACCACTTTCCGGACGTAGGAAACCAAAGCCTTCGGGATTGGCGATCAC
>JALYOU010000034.1 GCA_030856725.1 Pseudomonadota bacterium | reverse complement strand
CTCGACCGGCTGCAATGCCTTGCGCCAAGCACGGGCAGTCAACACGTCGCCGCTATCCATTGCCATGTTCAGCGCGGCACGGAACGCCACCATGTCGCGGTTCACGGTGGCAGGTGCGCGCTTGCGCGTGACGTGTTCGCCTTTCTTGCGCCGCGTCACCATTGCAGGCATATCCTCCAGCCGCTTGCGCCACTCGCGCACTTGCCGGTCTGTCAGCTTGTGCAGCAGTACCGTGGCGACAGGGTCAGCGTAAACGTAACGCTGGAATCGGGCCTCAGCGTCGGCGCGTCCCGTGGCGTAGCGCTCGCATGCTTGGCGGACAGTGATCGCCTCATGCGAGCCGCCCTGCGACAAGTGTTTGAACCACTCGCGAGCCTCAGCCGATGCGGAAGTGAATCGCTCATGCGCGGGCAGGTGGCCGAAGTCGCCCAGCGCGCGGACGCTATTGCGCCGCGATTCGGAATCATAGAAACGCGCGATCCACGTTCCGCCTTTGCCGATGCTCGACGGACGGAAGCCCAAGTAATGCCCAGTCGCCAGCTTGTGCCAATACGGCTCCCGCTGCGGCTTCAACTTGTCTCGATTCTTGACGGTTCCCAGATCCATTCCGATGCTCCCGGTGGCGACAATTTAGCCAGTACGGAAACAGTACGGAAAACATAGGCGAACGTCTACGGCTTTATGAGTACTTAAAACAAGGTGTTTCCTACATGGCGAACGGCTGCGAACCCCATTTCCCGACCTTGACATGGTAGGGGTCGGGGGTTCGAAACCCTCACCGCCCACCACGCTTTAAGGCGTGAATCGGTTACGAATTGACGGTGCAGCTCGCAAGGGCTGTGCCGTTTTTTTTGTTGGCGCCGGTTGAACAGCGCGCGCTTCCGTAGCGGCGCAAACCCCGATGCAGACCGTGACTGGGTCAACCACCCTTGTACAGCGCCGGGAACAACTTTTTGAGATGCACGACCTTCGGTGCGTCGTTGTGCACGATATAGGGATTGTTCGGGTTGAGGCGTGCGTAGTCCTGATGGTAGGCCTCGGCAGGATAGAACTTCATGAGCGGCGATACTTTTGTGACGATGGGTTTGCCGAACACCTTGGCCGCGTCCAGTTGCGTGATGTAAGCCGCGGCGGCTTGTTTCTGTGCGGCGTTGGCATGGAAGATTTCGGAACGATAGTGCGAGCCGGTGTCCGGGCCCTGGCGATTCAGTTGCGTCGGATCGTGTGCAACCGAAAAGAACACCTTCAGCAGTTGACCGTAGCTGACTTTGCTGGGGTCGTAGACGACTTTCACTGCTTCTGCGTGGTCGGTCATGCCGCTGCTGACCAGCGGATATTTCGCCGACACCGCACTTCCACCGGAATAGCCGGAGGAGACCTGCTTGACGCCTTTGACATGCTCGAACACGGCTTCGACGCCCCAGAAGCATCCACCGGCGAACACGGCGACCTGATCGCCCTTTGCCATGGGAGCGTCAACTTTGGGATTAGGAAGCGGCACGGGTTTGCTGCTGGCGAGCACAGGTGCAAGCGCGAAAATGCCGATGCCAACAGCCAATGCGAGCAAGGATGCGGTGAGCTTCGAACCATCAATCTTCATAGCATGACTCCGGAAAATACATTGGCGCACAGGAACATTCATTCATCGTCATTCCGCGAAGACGCGGCAATCCAATAGATTTTCTTTCCCGATCAAGTCGCTGGGTCTCCGCCTGCGCGGGATGACGCCTGCGAAATCATCATGTCGCGCGTTCAAACCGCTTGTGCAAACTTCAGCGACACCGAATTCATGCAGTAACGCAAGCCGGTCGGTCTCGGGCCGTCATCGAAGACATGTCCGAGATGTGCATCGCAGCGCGCGCAGACGACTTCGGTGCGGGCCATGCCGAAGGTACTGTCGACATGCTCGACCACGTTTTCCTTGGCGATCGGTTGCCAGTAACTCGGCCAGCCGGTGCCGGACTCGAACTTGGTCGCCGAATCGAACAACGCAGTGTCGCAGCAGATGCAGCGGTACACGCCCTTGGCGTTGTGCTTGTTGTACTTGCCGGAAAACGGGCGCTCCGTGCCGGCGCGGCGCGCGACATCGTATGAGGCGGCCGGTAGTTGCTTGCGCCATTGCGCATCGGTTTTGACGACCTTGTCGACGGCCACTGTCTTCAACCGTTTGGCGCTGTCGGAAAATTCCACCAGCTTCACTTTTCCGCCGACGGTTTTCGTTTTGGGCGACGGCGCGGCTTCGCTGGTACGCGTGCAGCCGAGTGCGAACGCGGCAACGGCCAGGGTGGAAGACACGAGGAAACCACGACGCGAAGCACGTGCGTGGACGGGGGAGGTCGGGAAGGTGGTCATGTGGATGTTTACGACCTTGGAGTGCAGATTGGATGCAATGCGTCTGCGAGCGATACGTGTCTGATCAGGCATATGTGATCAACTCGAAATGATTGGACCGTGGCAGGTGCGATCAGTTGCGATGGCATGGTATGACGTCAGTCAGTGTTCATCTGATGAATCATTCCCGCAGCGGTAAATACGCGTCTGCCAGGCCAAAGCACACTGCACTTTGGTCGCATCCGACGCAGTATTTGGGCAGAGCGCGCGCACGGGCGCACAATACGCACCGTTTCCAGCCGGTTTCACCTCATGTCCGACGATTCCAATCCCTTGCGGTTTGCCGACCTTGGGCTGTCTTCACAGGTGATGGCGGCCGTCAGCGAGGTCGGCT
>JALYOU010000145.1 GCA_030856725.1 Pseudomonadota bacterium | reverse complement strand
CTGCGTGATCGGGTGCGGGCGCTGGACGGCACGGTCAGCATCGAATCGCCGCGCGGGCAGGGAACGCGCCTGCTGGTGCGTCTTCCGATGCCGGTGATGCGTCATGTCACGGCGCCATCCACGACCGCGTCGGCACGCCCGGATGCGATGGACGCGTCGCAGGACGCGGCATGATCCGCATCCTGCTGGCCGAAGACCAGGCGATGGTGCGCGGCGCGCTGTCCGCGCTGCTCGGGCTCGAGCAGGACATCGAAGTGCTCGGGGCGGCCGCGGACGGTGAGGCGGCGTGGCGCGAGGTGCAGCGGCTGCAACCCGACGTGCTGGTGACCGACATCGAGATGCCCGGGCTTTCCGGCCTGGAACTGGCGCAGCGCATCCAGCGCCACGCGCTGGCGACCAAAGTCGTCATCGTGACCACGTTTGCGCGAGCGGGCTTCCTGCGTCGCGCGCTCGATGCCGGCGTGTGCGGCTACCTGCTCAAGGACTCACCGGCGGAACAGCTCGCCGACGCGGTCCGCCAGGTGCATCGCGGTGGACGCGCGATCGATCCACAACTGGCGATGGACGCCTGGACGGACGCCGATCCGCTCAATGACCGCGAACGCCAGGTGCTTCGCCTGGCGGGCGAAGGCCTGTCGGCGGGCGACATCGCCGCGCGCCTGCATCTCTCGCACGGCACCGTGCGCAACTACCTGTCCGAAGCGATCGGCAAGCTCGGCGTTGGCAACCGCATCGAGGCATATCGGATGGCACGGCAGAAAGGGTGGCTGTAGGCGCTGGCGTGCCCGGATTCATCCCGATTACGCCGCTGGCGGCGGTCCGGTCGCGCTACGAATACCGTGCCTGCAACATCGCAAACGCGGCACGCAGGCTTTGTGCTTCGCCTCCGGCTGGTTTGCCGGGACGGTCGCTGTCGTTCCACGAATACACGTCCACGTGTGTCCATGCTTGCTGCGGCGGCACGAAGCGTTCGAGATACAGGGCGGCAGTGACGCTGCCGGCCATCTTTGATGGACCAGAGTTGGCGAGATCAGCGATGGTGCTGGTGAGATAGCGAAGGTACGGGCGCCACAACGGCATGCGCCACAACGGATCGCGCATTTGCATGCCCGCGTCTAGCCATGCGTTGGCAAGCGTGTCGTCGTTGCAATACATCGCGGGCAAATCCGGGCCGAGCGCGATGCGGGCGGCGCCGGTCAGCGTGGCGAAATCGATCAGTACATCCGGCGATTGTTCGCCGGCGTAAGTCAGCGCATCCCCGAGGATCACGCGGCCTTCGGCGTCGGTGTTGTCGATTTCGACGGTGACGCCCTTGCGCGTCGCGATCACTTCACCGGGGCGATACGAGTCCGGGCCGATGGCGTTTTCCACCGCAGGCACCAGCAACGTCACGCACAGCGGCAACTTGCGCGCCATGATGAGTTCGGCCAGCGCGATCGCGTGCGCCGCGCCGCCCATGTCCTTTTTCATGTTGCGCATGCCGTCGGCCGTCTTGATGTCGAGACCGCCGGTGTCGAAGCACACGCCCTTGCCGACGATGGCGATGTGCGGATGTGACGCGTCACCCCAGTGCAGTTCGATCAGGCGGGGCGCGCGGTGCGAGGCGCGGCCGACGGCGTGGATGGCGGGGAAGTTTTTTTCCAGCAATGCCTCGCCGGTGATGACATCGATCTGGGCACCATGCGTGTTCGCGATCTCGCGTGCAGCCTCTTCGAGTTGCTGCGGCCCCATGTCCTGCGTCGGCGTGTTGATCAGGTCGCGCACGCGCAGGCAGGCGGCGAGCACGTCGAAGATTTCAGCTTCGACATCGCCATCGCCGGCATCAATGGCCAGTCGTGCAGGTACGCGTGCGGGCTGCTTGTAGCGGGCGAATCGGTAACTGCCCAGACCCCACCCGAGCAGTAGCGCCTTGCGCGCATCGGCGTCGAGTTCGCCTTCGAGTTTCCAGTCGCCCGGCGGCAACGCAAACGGCGCATGCGCGTAAGCGAACGGATCCAGCGGATCGCCAATGCCGAGTACCGCGCCGACGATGCCGTCGTCACCGGGCAACAGCAGCAGGCTGCCGGAGGCCGCATCGAACGTATGCGCATCGATCCAGCTGCCCACGTTCGGCAGTTGCGCCTTGCGCCAGTCGCCAAGTCCGGCGCGCTGCACGCAATACAACGGTTTCGCGGCGGCGGTGTCGCGGGTGAATCCGTGCGGTAGGGTCATGCGGCAGCCGTTTGCGAAGTGGATTGCGGTGTGGCGAACAGGGGATGCGCGTCCAGCCAGTCGGCCAGTGCGGTGAGCGTGTCGAATTCAAGATCCGGGCGCGGGTCGGCATGCGGCCACGCGCGTTGTTCCCGATTGATCCAGCACGTGCGCATGCCGGCCTGCGCCGCACCGACGACATCCATCTCGATATCGTCGCCGACGTGCAGCACCTGCGCAGGCTCGAGATCAAGTCGCGCACATGCCGCATGAAAAATGCAGGCCGATGGTTTTGCCGCGCCATGCTCGCGCGCGCCGAGGTTGAACTTGAAATGGCGGGCCAGGCCGATCGCTTCCAGATCGGCGTTGCCGTTGGTCAGCGCCGCCACGGGCACGTGCGTGGCGATGCGTTCGAGCGCGGCAATCGCATCGGGATAGCACTGCACCTGGTTGCGCGCGGCATAGAACGCAGCGAAGGCGGCATCGACGTGCGCATCGTCCTCGCCGCATTCGGCGAACGCATGCGCTAGCGTCAACCTCCGCTGCTCGGTGTAGTCGTGCGCAAGATGCGGGTGCTGTTCGGAAATGCGATCGCGTAGTTGGCGCATCGCCGCCATCGGCCAGCGCTCGGCGGCCTTGGGTGCGTGCGTTCGCAGCCAGTCATCGAGTTGCTGCTCGGCGCGGAGCATGACCGGCGCGATCGGCCACAGCGTGTCGTCGAGATCGAGGGTGATGGCGCGGATGGGGAAGGGCATGGGGGTAGTTTAGGTGGGGCGGTGCCCGGAATGAGGAGCAAGAGCAATGAGCCGCTCACATGTCACCTGCGTTGAATTCCGAATCCCAGCGTTACTCCAGCAGATCCGCCCACCGCTCCAGGCCGATGCGTTCCAGCACGATTTTGACGCATACCAGCAGCGGCACCGCCAATAGCAGGCCGATGATTCCCCACACCCATCCGAACAGCATCAGCGCGAGGATCAGCATCAATGGCGACAACGCCATGCGCTTGCCGAGCGTGATCGGCGTGATGATCTGGCCTTCGATCGTGTGCAGGCCCAGGTAGATCGCCGCCGGCGCCAGTGACTTCCAGAGTTCGTCGAACATCACGAAGCCCATCAACAACATGACGAGCACGCCGATCAGCGGACCGACGTACGGCGCGAAATTCAGTATGGCCGCCATCGTCCCCCACAACAGCGCTTCCGCTATCGGAACGCCCAGCCAGTACAAGGCGCCTGCGAACAGCAGCCCGACCACGAGGTTGATGACGGTGATGGTCAGCACGTAGCGCGAGATCTCGCGTTCGATCGACTGCATGATGTCCAACGAAATGTGCATCTTCTGCCGCGTCGGCAACAAGCCCAGCACGTGCCGCTGCAGACGGTCACCGTAGGTCATGAAGAAGAACGTCAGCAGGATCACCGCCAGGATCGAGGCGATGATCTTAGGCGTGGCGGTGAGCGACGCGTAGGGATCGTTGACTTCCGTGCGCACCACTTCGACTTTCTGCTCGCCGGTGGTGCCTTCGGCAGCGCGCGCGATGTTCTCGGCGGCCTTGTTGGCTTCCTGCATCGGCTTGGTGAGGTCGCGAAGCTTCGGCGCGAGGTCCCGCATTTCGCGGGGTACCTGCTTGATCCAGTCGGCGGCCGGTTCGATCAGCTGCCGGCCGAGCATGACCGTGCCGGCAATGCCCAACACGATCACCAGCAGCGCGCCGATCGCACGCGGGACGTACACCTTCTGCAGCGTGCGGATGATCGGGTTGCCGATCAGCGCGAAGAACATCGCCAGCAGCACCGGCAGCACCAGCGCCTGCGCGGCCCACAGCGTGTAGGCGACGGCCAGCGTCGCCAGGACGAGCAGGGCCGTGGAGGCGCGCGGCCGCGGGCGTGTGGGCGTGGGCGCCGGGGTCGGGATGTCGGCGAGCAGGACGACAGCCGGGATTTCGTGTTCCGACGTGACTGGAGTGTCCGCGGCAGAGGGATCGCTTGCCGGTGCCGCCTCGTCGCCGGCGTCGGGATCGACCGCGCCGCCGGGCTGGTTGCTGTCGTCGGACGCGTCGTCATCAGACCTGCCGTCACCGGTCGCACTGTCACCGGGCGTGCTGTCACCAACTGTGCCGTCGTCGGGCCCGCTGTCCCCAGGCCCGCTGCCGTTGTGGGACGTATTCATGCAAACGTACTCATACGAAATGGATCTCGTCGTCCGCCATGCGCGAGCTGATCCGCGCCCCCGCTTCCGGCGACACCGCAGCAGCCGTGCGCGCACTGACCTGGGCCGCCACGTCCGGCGACACTGCCGCGGCGGTCTGTTGCGCGGTGTTGGCCGCATGTTCGGCCTCGCCGGCCGCGGCCTGCGCACTGCCGCTGGCGAACAGGCCCGACAGCGCCGTGATCATCTGCAACACCCCGCCGCCGCCCGAGCGCCCCAGCGGTCGCGCGCGGCCGGTCATGAAGCCGGTGACCAGACCTGCGATCACGATGCGTCCCGGCGTCCACGCCTCGCGCCACGAGCCCTTGAACTGCCGCCAGTCGGCGGCGACGCGGCGTTCGTTGGCTTCCAGCGCCTTTTCGGCCTGGTCTACCTTGGCGATGAGGTCTTCGAAGCTCATGGGGGGGTCACGTCGACGCCGAGGTCGTCCTTCAAGGGTTTGCCGTCCGCATCGGTGGTGAGCTCGCGCTCGGTGACTTCCTTGGTCGAAACCGCGTCGCCCGCTTCCGGGGTGAAATCAGCGAGCTCGCCAACGCCCAGCCGCGCCAGCTGCCGGCGCGTTGCCTGCATGCGGGTGTGTTCGAAATAGCGCTGGCCGTACCACGCCGCGACGCCGGCGGCGATCAGGCTGACGACCGCGCAGATCACCATCGACACGCCCCAGGGCACGCCGAGTCCGCGGCTCATGCCGACGATCAGCGCGGCCATCAGCAACAACCATCCCGATGCGCCGAACGTGATCGCCACGCCGGTCAGCGCCAGTGTGCGGCCGAAGGCGCTGCGCGCCAGCGACACGTCCGCGGCCAGCAGCACGCGGAACGCCTTGCTGGCATCGTTGCCGGCGGCCCACACCGAACGCCCCGCGTCGCGCACCTGCCTTAGCGATTCCTCGATCGGCGGCGACTTGTCGTGCGGCGGTGGAGGAGATTGCGCGTCTGCGGCGTCGGTCATCGGCGCAGCTTACTTGTCGTTGCTACGCGACACCTTCGCGATCAGCCAGCCGGCTGCGAAGGCCATGCCGAAGGCGGTCAGCGGACGCTCGCGGATCAGCTCGGCGGCGCTGTCGATCACGTCGCGGCTTTTCTCCATCAACACGTCCATCTGCTCGCTGGTGGCCGAGCCGAGGTTCTCCATCGCGGTGATGCCGGCCAGCGCGCCGTCGGCCAGTTCGGCCTTCAACGTGGCTTTGCCAAGGCGCAGTTCGTCGCCCGCAGCGGCGGCGGCGCCCTTGATGGCTTCGCCCGTGGCCGAGGCCGCTTGCATGATGTGGCTGCCGGTCTCGCTGAGGTTGCCTTTGACGTTCTCGCTGGCGGTGGGGGACATGCTCATGATGGTGCTCCTGGTTTGAGTGGGTGAATCAGGTGGATCGGTGGAGTGCGGATTGATGGGGCTTGGACGAATCACTGCATCAGCAACTCGCCCGCGCGATTGCCGCGGCGCACGCGGAGGAACAATTCCGCCGGTTGCCGCGCGAAGCTGGCGCGAAAACTCGGCAGGTCGCTGAACGGACCGCTGGTGCTGGCGATGATCAGGTCCTGCGCCCGCAGGTTGTTCTGCGCAGCGCGGCTGTTGGTGGCGACACTTTCAACGATGACCCCGCTGAGGCCCGCGCGGCGCGCGGCTTCAGGCAGTTCGGCGAACGTCGCACCCGACAGGCGCGGATCCAGCTGGTTGCCGACAAACGCGCGCGGCTGCTCGCGCAATCCGGTCATCAGTTGGATCTCGCGACCATTGCGCACGATGTCCAGCGTCACCCGCGCATCGGCCGCCTGCAGTCCCTGGAAATTGCGCAGGGCGTCGCTGTTGTCGATGCGCTGGTCGTTGGCGGCGACGATCACGTCGCCCACCTGCAACCCGCCGGCCGCTGCAGTCGAGCCCGCATACACGCGCGTCACTACCGCGCCGCGCGCATTGCCGACGCCGAGGCTGCTGGCGATGCGCGCATCGACATCCTGCGTCTCGATCCCCAGCGTGCCGCGCCGCACCGCGCCGTTCGAGGCGAGCTGCCGCATGATGTCGCCGGCCAGGTTGGCGGGAAT
>JALYOU010000129.1 GCA_030856725.1 Pseudomonadota bacterium | reverse complement strand
CATCAAGCAAAGCTAAGCCACCACCATCGAATCCAGCCGACAGAATCATTCCTTCACTCACCCCGAACCGCATCTTGCGCGGCGCGAGGTTGGCGATGAAGACGACGTTGCGGCCGACAAGCGTTTCCGGTTTGTCGTAGGACGCGCGTATGCCCGAAAAAATCTGGCGCTTGCCCAGATCGCCCGCATCCAGTTCAAAACGCAATAGCTTGTCAGAGCCTTCGACGAATTCGCACGCCAGCACCCTGCCAATGCGCAGGTCGAGTTTCGCGAAAACATCGATCCCAACGGTGCTGCTTTTCGTAGGAGCTGCTTCAGCCGCGAACTTTTGACTTGCGACCGATGATTGCGAAGAGCTCGCGACTGGAGTCGCTCCTGCCTCGCGAAGCAAGCTCCCTTGTGGAACTGGAACGGCAGTGGGCTTCAGATCTTCCTTACTGGCTTCGGTCATGGCTTCGATATGCTTCGGATCGATACGGGTGAACAGTGGGACGTAGGGATTGATGCGGCGCGAAAGCAGTGGCGTGTCGAGGTCAGGCGAGACATCTACGGGCGCGTCGAAAAACAGTTCCACCTGCGACGACACATGCGGAAGCACCGGTTTCAACGCGGCAGCGATCACACGGAACAGGTTGAGTCCCTGCGTGCAGACCGATTGCAGTTGGGCATCCGCGCCCTCCTGTTTGGCGATGACCCACGGCTTGCGCTCGTCGATGTAACGATTGGCCTCATCAGCCAGCGTCATGGTCAGGCGCAGCACGCTCGCCGGATCGTTGCGTTCATACGCGTCAAGAACCGGTCCGAGCCGCGTGACGAAATCCGCGTACATCGCCGGCTCGGGCAACCGATCCGCAAGCCGCCCGTCGAAACGCTTTTCGATGAAGCCAGCGCACCGACTGGCGAGATTCACGAACTTACCGACCAGATCCGCATTGATCCTCGCGACGAAATCCGTGAGGTTCAGGTCGAGATCGTCGACGCCACCGCCGCTTTTCGCCGCGAAGTAATACCGCAGCGCTTCCGGAGGCAGCCCAGCATCCAGATACGTTCGCGCCATGATGAAGGTGCCGCGCGACTTGGACATTTTCGCGCCATCGACCATCAGGTAGCCGTTGACATGCAGCCGCGTCGGCGCGCGCATGCCCGCGCCATGCAGCACCGCGGGCCAGAACAGGCCGTGGAAATTGACGATGTCCTTGCCGATGAAGTGATGCAGTTCCGCCTCGCTGTCGTGCGCGAGGAACTCGAAGAAGTTGATGCCGTCGCGCTCGCACAAGGCCTGCAAGCTGGAGAGGTAGCCGATCGGCGCATCCAGCCACACATAAAAGTACTTGCCGGGATGGCCTGGAATCTCGAAGCCGAAATAAGGCGCGTCGCGTGAAATGTCCCACGCACGCAATCCGCCTTCGGCATCCAGCCATTCCCTGAGCTTGGCCTTGACGCCGGGAATCGCAACGTCGCCGCTGAGCCATTCGCGCAGAAAACCCTCGAACTGCCCGACTTCGAAGAAGAAATGTTCGGACTCACGCAGTTCCGGCGTCACACCGCTCAGCACCGAGCGTGGGTCCTTCAACTCGGTTGATGCGTAGGTCGCGCCGCAATTCTCGCAATTGTCGCCGTACTGGTCGGGTGTAGCGCAGTTGGGACAAATCCCTTTGATGTAGCGGTCCGGCAGGAACATGCCCTTGGCCGAGTCGTAGAACTGGGCCACGCTGCGGTGCGCGATGTGGCCGTTGTTGTCGAGCTTGGCGTAGATGGCTTCGGTCAGCGTACGGTTGCCGGGCGAATGCGTGGAATCGTAGTGATCGAAGGCGACACCGAACGCGGCAAAATCACGCTCGTGTCCGGCCTGCACATCGGCGATGAACGCTTCCGGCGTGGTGCCGGCTTTCTCGGCGGCCAACATGATCGGCGTGCCATGCGTGTCGTCGGCGCAAACGAAGCGCACCGTATCGCCGCGCATGCGCCGCGCGCGCCTCCAGATATCGCCCTGGATGTAACCCACCAGATGGCCGAGGTGCAGCGGCCCGTTGGCGTAGGGGAGGGCGCAGGTGACGGCGACGTTGCGGGTCATGTGCGTGCTGCGACTGAGGGCTAGCCATTA
>JALYOU010000101.1 GCA_030856725.1 Pseudomonadota bacterium | reverse complement strand
TTGTCGGAACGCGACGTGCCATTCGCCGTCAGGCTGCCGCGTGGCGGTGGGCAACGCGAAGACCGGTACGCGCACCTGCTGTGCGGCGCTCCGGTTGTTTCCGATACGGTCGCCGCGCCGTCGCGGGCTGCACTCCCTGCCGACAGCGCGCTGATGGAGCGTATCGACGCGCTGGAAGCACGGATCGCGGCGCTTGAAACACGATTGATCGATCCGGTCTAAGCGAGGACTCTTACGGTCGAAGGGAGCCCCTCGCAAGCTCAAGCCATATCCAAGCTTGTCTTGCGAAACACCAGATGCCCACTTTCGACTTCGACATGCACTGTATCGCCGGCCACGAATTCGCCGGAGAGGATTTTCTGCGCCAGTGAATTCTCCAGCTGTTGCTGGATCGCACGTTTCAGCGGCCGCGCGCCGTAGACCGGATCGAAGCCGACGTTGCCGAGCAGCACCAACGCCGATTCGCTGATCTCCAACTTGATCTGACGCTCAGCCAATCGCTTCTGCAGATACTGCGTCTGGAAGCGCGCGATCTCACGAATCTGCGCCTTGTCCAGCGGGTGGAACACGACAATCTCATCGAGGCGGTTGATGAATTCGGGACGGAAATGTCCCTGTACCACCGCCATCACACCCGCTTTCATCTGCGTGTAGGCCTCGGGTGAATCCTCGTCGCTGCTGCTGTTGGCGGAAATCTCCTGGATCACGTGCGAACCGAGGTTCGACGTCATCACGATCACGCAGTTGCGGAAGTCGCCTGTCCGTCCCTGGCCGTCAGTCAGGCGGCCGTCGTCGAGCACCTGCAACAGGATGTTGAACACATCCGAGTGCGCCTTTTCGACTTCGTCGAGCAGGATCACGCTGTACGGGCGGCGACGCACGGCTTCCGTGAGATACCCGCCTTCCTCGTACCCGACATAGCCCGGCGGTGCGCCAATGAGCCGCGCGACCGAATGCTTCTCCATGAATTCGCTCATGTCGATGCGCACCATCGCCTCCTCGGTGTCGAACAGGAAACCGGCGAGCGCCTTGCACAACTCGGTCTTTCCGACTCCGGTGGGGCCGAGGAACAGGAATGATCCGTTGGGACGATCCGGATCCGACAAGCCTGCGCGCGATCGGCGAATCGCATCGCTGACCGCCTTCACCGCTTCGTCCTGGCCGACCACGCGCGCGTGCAGCGCATCTTCCATCTTCAACAGTTTTTCGCGTTCGCCTTCGAGCATCTTCGACACCGGAATTCCGGTCCATCGCGCCACGACTTCGGCGATTTCCTCGGCGGTGACGCGATCCTGCAGCAGCGTGAAGCCCTTGCTTTCAGCTTCAGCCGCTGACTTGAGTTGCGCTTCGAGCGCTGGCAATTGTCCGTACTGGATTTCGCTCATGCGCGCGTAGTCCTGGCCGCGCTGCGCGGCTTCGAGTTCGAGCTTGGCGGCTTCGATCTGTTCTTTGACCTTGGTCGCCGCGTGCAGCGTCGCCTTTTCCGACTTCCACACTTCCTCTAGATCGTTGAACGCACGTTCGAGCGTGACGATCTCGCTTTCCAGATCGGCGAGCCGTTGTTTCGATTCGGCGTCCTTTTCCTTCTTCAAGGCCTCGCGCTGGATTTTCAGCTGGATCAGTCGGCGTTCCTTGCGATCCATTTCCTCGGGCTTGGAGTCGATCTCCATGCGAATGCGCGACGCAGCTTCGTCCATCAGGTCGATAGCCTTGTCCGGCAACTGCCGGTCGGCGATGTAGCGATGCGACAACGTAGCCGCGGCGACGATGGCCGGATCGGTGATCTCGACGCCGTGATGCACTGCATACCGTTCCTTCAGGCCGCGCAGGATCGCGATCGTGTCCTCGACGCTGGGTTCGCCGACGAACACTTTCTGGAACCTGCGCTCGAGCGCGGCGTCCTTCTCGACGTACTTGCGGTATTCATCCAGCGTGGTCGCGCCGACGCAATGCAGTTCCCCGCGCGCGAGTGCGGGCTTGAGCATGTTGCCGGCATCCATCGAGCCTTCGGCCTTGCCTGCGCCGACCATGGTGTGCAACTCGTCGATGAACAGGATGACCTGGCCTTCGTTCTTCGACAGGTCGCTCAATACCGCTTTCAGCCGTTCCTCGAATTCGCCGCGGAATTTCGCGCCGGCGATCAACGCGCCCATGTCCAGCGACAGCACGCGCTTGCCTTTCAGACCTTCAGGCACCTCGCCATTGATGATGCGCTGCGCGAGGCCTTCGACAATTGCGGTCTTGCCCACGCCGGGTTCGCCGATCAGTACCGGATTGTTCTTGGTGCGCCGCTGCAGCACCTGGATCGTGCGACGGATTTCCTCGTCGCGCCCGATCACGGGATCTAGTTTTCCCGACTCCGCGCGCGCGGTCAGGTCGATGGTGTATTTCTCCAGCGCCTGACGCTGTTCCTCTGCGTTTTCGGATTGCACGCTGTCCCCTCCACGGAGTTTGTCGATGGCCGTTTCGAGCGCGGCCTTGTTGGCGCCCGCTGCTTTCAATGCCCGGCCCGTCTCGCCGTTGTCGTCCAGCGCCGCCAGAACGAACAGTTCGCTCGCGATGTAGGCATCGCCGCGCTGCTGCGCCAGCTTGTCAGTGACATTGAGCAGGCGCGACAGGTCGTTGCCGAGCGACACATTGCCGGCCTGCCCGGTGACTTTGGGCAATTTCTCCAGCGTTTCGCCCAAGCGTTCCCGCAGCAGCGGCACATTGACGCCAGCCTGCGCCAGCAACGGCCGCGTGCTGCCGCCCTGCTGTTCGAGCAGCGCCACCAGCACGTGCGCAGGTTCGATGAGATTGTGGTCGCGTCCAACCGCCAGCGACTGCGCGTCGCTGAGCGACTGTTGGAAACGCGATGTCAGTTTGTCCAAGCGCATGCGCGCGGTGCTCCCAATTGATTGCGGCTCAACTCAATGCATGCGTCATCAGATAGGGCCACTGCACCGGCGATTCAACTGGATTGCGTGCTTGCTGGATCAAGTTGCGCGAGCTTGCGCA
>JALYOU010000096.1 GCA_030856725.1 Pseudomonadota bacterium | reverse complement strand
TTCCCGCTGCTCACCACCAAAAAACTGCACCTGCGCTCGATCGTGCACGAACTGCTGTGGTTCCTGAAAGGCGACACCAACATTGCCTACCTCAAGGACAACAAGGTGTCGATCTGGGACGAATGGGCCGACGACAACGGCGAACTGGGCCCGGTGTATGGCAAGCAGTGGCGTCGCTGGGCTGGCACGGACGGCAGCGAGATCGATCAGGTCCGCTGGGTTGTCGACGAGATCAAGCGCAATCCCGATTCGCGCCGATTGATCGTCAGCGCATGGAACGTTGCCGACCTGCCGCAGATGGCCTTGATGCCATGTCACGCGCTATTCCAGTTCTACGTGGCAGACGGAAAGCTCAGCTGCCAGCTGTACCAGCGCAGCGCCGACATCTTCCTCGGCGTGCCCTTCAACATCGCCAGTTACGCGTTGCTGACGCACATGGTGGCGCAGGCGTGCGACCTGCGCGTTGGTGATTTCGTGCACACGCTGGGCGATGCGCACCTGTATTCGAATCACTTCGATCAGGCGCGCGAGCAACTGGCACGCGAACCGAAATCATTGCCCGTGTTGAAATTGAATCCGGACGTGACCGACCTGTTCGTCTTCGCCTACGACGACATCACGATCGAACATTACGACCCGCTGCCTGCAATCAAGGCGCCGGTGGCGGTGTGACCGATCTCGTCCTGATCGCAGCACTCGACCGCAATGGCGCCATCGGCAAGGACAACGCACTGCCGTGGCACCTGCCGAACGACCTCAAGCGCTTCAAAGCGCTGACGCTGGGCAAACCGGTACTGATGGGCCGCAAGACCGCCGAATCGCTGGGGCGCGCCTTGCCGAAACGGCGCAATCTTGTCTTGACCAGGAGCGGCCGCGTTCCTTTCGATGGCATGCAAGCGGTGGCTTCGCTCGACGATGCGATCGCGGCTGCGAACAGTGCCGGTGCATCGGAACTGTGCGTGATCGGCGGCGCCGATATTTTCGCGTTGACGCTGCCATCGGCATCGAAACTGCTGCTCACGCATGTCGATACTGTCGTTGAAACTGCGGACACGTTTTTCCCGTGCTTCGATGCCGCTGACTGGCGCGCGGTGTCCAGCGAAGTGCGTGCCGCCGATGACGATCATGCAGTGGGCTACGTGTTCGTCGATTACGTACCAGTGAACGAGCCACGCATTTTGTAGGAGCGGCTTCAGCCGCGAGTTCTTGATCCTGTCTCGTCATTGCGCATTGCGAAAAAACTCACGCCTGAAGCCACTCCTACGAAGGACGGGGAACTGCCCGGCCGGGAACCTGCACGATTCGCAGATCCTCGCTGTCCAGCTGCAATGCGGTGAGCTTGCCGCCCCACACCGCACCGGTGTCGATGGCGTGTACGCCGTGGCCGAGAAACAGGCCCAGGGTGGACCAGTGGCCGCAGACGATGTTGAGGTCGCGCTCGGCGCGGCCGGGCACGGCGTACCACGGATACAGGCCCGGCGGCTGCGTGCCCGGCGCGCCTTTTTCGTCGAAGGCGATCCGCCCGCGCGGCGTGCAGTAACGCATGCGGGTGAAGATGTTGATGATGGCGCGGTCGCGGTCCATGCCGGTGAGTTTCGGCGTCCATTCCGGGCGATCGCCGTACATGTTCTTGAGGAGCTTGCCGAAATCGTTGCCCTGCAATCGCGATTCCACTTCGCGCGCGTGCTTCTCGGCGAGTTGCGCGGTCCATTTCGGTGCAAGGCCGGCGTGGATCATCATCCACCCCAGCTCGCGATCGGCGTGCAGCAACGGTTGCATGCGCAGCCACCCGAGCAGCGCATCACGATCTTCGGCGAACAGCACGCGTTGCAGGTCCGGATTGACCCGGCGCTGGTCTTCCTCGCGGCGTTCGCCGATCGCCAGCAGCGACAGATCGTGGTTGCCGAGCACGACGGTACTGTTCGCGCGCAACGAGTGCACCAGACGCAACGTTTCCAGCGATTCGCCGCCGCGATTGACCAGGTCGCCGCAGAACCACAGGCGGTCGCGCGCTGGATCGAAGTTGAGTTTGTCGAGCAGCCGCCGCGTCGGTTCGTGACAGCCCTGCAAGTCGCCAATCGCCCAGACGGCCATAGTTGCGGCCGGCCTAGTGCAGCGTGCGCGGCATCGACAGGGTGAATGCCGGGATGGGCGCCGCGAAGCGGGTGCCGTCGTCGGCAAGGATGTCGTACGAGCCGTGCATGGTGCCGAGGCTGGTTTCCAGCACGGCCCCGGAGGTGTACTCGAAGCCGTCGCCGGGACGCAGCCATGGTTGCTCGCCCACGACGCCATCGCCGGTGACTTCCTCGACCTTGCCGTTGGCGTCGGTGATGATCCAGTGCCGGCTGATCAGCCGCGCCGGCACCTTGCCGCAGTTGCGGATGCTGATCGTGTAGGCGAACACGAAGCGTCCCTCTTCGGGCGCGGACTGGTCGTCCAGGTAGCGCGTGGCGACATCGATGTCGAAGGCGTGATCGGAATTGGTCATGTGGCTAGTTTAATTGAGCGCGGTGTGAACACAGCCATGACGAAATACACGTGTGATGCAACGTAGGGGGGGGCTAGGCCCACCCTTCCGTTCCAGGTCATGGTGCGGCCTGAATTCATTGCATCGCGTTGATCCCGCGATAGTGGGCCAGGGCCCACCCTACGATGCATCACATGGCATTCGATGCGACGGGCAGATTGGCGAGGCGGATGAAACCGGCGACTTCGATCTGTTCGGCGCGCGCGTCGGTACGCAAGCCAGCGGCTTCGATCATCGCCACGTCGGCCACGCTCTGCAGCGCGTTGCGCAGCGTCTTGCGGCGTTGTCCGAACGCGGCGCGCACGACCGCCGCGAGCCGCGCGGGATCGTTGACGCCAATGCGGTCCGCGGCGCGCGGCACCAGCCGCACCACGGCCGAATCCACTTTCGGCGGCGGCCGGAACGCACCCGGTCCGACATCGAACAACGGCGTGACGTCGCAGTAGGCCTGCAGCATCACGCTCAGGCGGCCATAGACCTTGCTGCCGGGACCGGCGGCCATGCGGTCGACCACTTCCTTCTGCAGCATGAAGTGCATGTCGCGCACGGCAGCGGCGTGATTGAGCGCATGGAACAGGATCGGCGAGGACACGTTGTAGGGGAGGTTGCCGACGAGACGGATCGGTGTGCCATTGGCGAGCGTGGTGAAATCGACGTTGAGCACGTCGGCGGGAATCAACGTCAACGCGCCGACTTCGCGCGCAGCGTGGGTGAGAGGGTCGAGGAGGTCGCGATCGAACTCGATCGCCGTCAGCGCACCATGTTTCTTCAACAGCGGCAGCGTCAATGCGCCTTGGCCCGGGCCAATCTCGACGATGCGCTCGCCCGGTCTTGGATCGACTGCCAGGATGATTTTTTCGACCACGCTGCGGTCATGCAGGAAATGCTGGCCGAGGGATTTCTTGATGCGGTGATCGTTGAGGGCCATGCGGCATTATGGTGCAGGCGCGCAATGTCGCGACTGGAAAAACAAGTGCTGGCCGGCATCGACTTCCTGCGACGTCGTCCCGCGAAGGCGGGACCCAGTGACTTGGCTTCATGGATGCTGCGAACAGGACTTCGTTGCGCGTCAATAACCTTGGACTCGGTTTCGCTGTATCCGGGCTACGAACGCCTGGCCGCCATACGCGCGCAGGTGGTCACGGCTGCGAACAGGCTCGACGGATCGGCGATGCCTTGGCCGGCAAGATCCAACGCGGTGCCGTGATCGACCGCGACACGCGGGTAGGGCAGGCCAAGGGTGATGTTCACCGCGTGCTTGAAGCCACTGTATTTGAGCGTCGGCAAACCCTGGTCGTGATACATGGCGAGCACGGCATCGAAGTCGCGCAACTTCGCGGGTAAAAAGGCGGTGTCTGCGGGCAGCGGACCGGCCAGATGCATGCCTTCGCCGCGCAACACGGCCAGCACCGGCTCGATGATCTCGATCTCCTCGCGACCCAAGTGCCCGGCTTCGCCCGCATGCGGATTGAGTCCGAGCACGGCGATGCGTGGGGTGGGAATTCCGAATTGCGAACGCAACGCGGCATCGAGGATGCGCAAAGTGCGGATGAGACCATCGCTGTTGATCGCATCGGCGACTTCGCGCAGCGGCAGGTGCGTCGTTGCCAGCGCGACACGCACCACGTCGTTGGCCAGCATCATCACCACGTCGCATCCCGCATGCCGCGCGAGCAGTTCGGTTGTGCCGGTATAGGCGATGCCGCCATCGTTGATGATGGCCTTGTGGATGGGACCAGTGACGAGGCCGTCGAATTCGCCGTGCAGGCAGCCGTCGGCCGCGGCGGTCAATGCAGCGATGACCGCTGCTGCGTTGACCGCGTTGGCATGGCCGAAGCGATTCGGCGTTGTATTGGAAACAGGGCGTAGCGGCAAATCGCCGGGTGAAGTCACCGTGTCGTGCGCATCAAGCAAGCGCAGCGGCAGCGAAAGTGCATCCGCTGCGGCGAGCAGGGTGTCAGGATCGCTGAACGCCACCAGCGTGCAATCGTCGCGCGGTGCCTGCGCCAGCTGCACGCACAGCTCCGGCCCGATGCCGGCCGGCTCGCCCGGAACCAGGGCAAGCCGTGGGGTCATCTCAACCGCCGCTGGGGGGCGCGGGCGCTGTCGCCGGCGTGGGTGTTGCTGGTGTAGCTGGAGGTGCCACCGTGGCGGCTGCGCCGGCACGGATGTCGACGTAAGCATCGCCGCGCATTTCGCGCAGGAACCGGTTGTATTCGTCTTCCAGCTTGCGGCGGCCGATGGTCTCGCGCATCTGCGCCTTCCGGTTGTCGTCGCCGACGTTGGCCTGGCGCGAACCGGCGCGCTCGACGATGTGCCAGCCGGCCGTGCTCTTGAACGGCGCGGACACCTGCCCGTCGTTCAAGGCCGCGACCTGCGCGCCGAAGTCCGGGCCGAAGGCATCCTGTGCGAACCAGCCGAGGTCGCCGCCCTTGCCGCTGGTGTTGGCATCGTCTGATTCCTTGGCGACATCGGAGAACGTCGCGCCGCCGGCGATGCGGGCGCGCAGGGTATCGATCTTCGCCTTGGCCTGCGCCTCGGTGTGCGTGTCGTCGACAACGGCCAGGATGTGCCGCGCCTGGTACTGCGTCACCGTAGCCGGGGCCGCCTGCGAGGCGTCACGCACTTCCACCAATTTCAGCAGCTGCAGGCCGCTCGGGCCACGCATCGGACCCATGATCTGGCCGGTCTGCATGGTGCGGATCTGCTCGGCAAACGCGGGCGGAATCTCATCCTGGCTGCGCCAGCCCAGATCGCCGCCTTCCAGCGCATTGGGACTGTCGGAGTAACGGACCGCGGCGGCCGCAAATTCCATCTCGCCTTTATCGATCAGCGCCTTGATACCGTCGATCTTCGACTGCCCGGTCGCGATCTGTTCCGGTGTCGCGCCTTCCGGCAACGCGACCAGGATATGGGCCAGGCGGTACTGGTTGCCGACATTGGCCTGCGTCGCCAGCGCCGCATTCACCTCGGTCTCGCTGACGTTGATGCGGCTCTGCGCGAAACTCTGTTTGAGACGCTGCGTGAGCAGTTCGTCCCGCAGGGTGGATCGGAAATCGGTGTAGCTGACGCCATCCTGTGTCAACTGCACGCGCAACTGGTCAAGGGTCAGCTGGTTCTGCGCAGCAACGCCGTTGACGGCGTTGTCTAGTTCGCTGTCCGACACCTTGATGCCGCTGCTTTCGGCGCGAGCCACCTGCAGGCGTACCAGCACGATGCGCTCAAGCACCTGCTTTTCCAGCACTTCGCGTGGCGGCAACTGCTCCTGGCGGTTGCTGTACTGGCTCAGCACATTGCGCATGGCGCGGTCGAGCTCGCTTTGCAGGATCACGTCCTCGTTCACCACGGCGGCGATGCGATCGACGGGCACGGTCTGGGACTGGGCAGTGGCTCCGATCAGCGAAAGTGCGATCAGCAGGGAGACAAACGTCTTTTTCATGGGGTTGGGTCCGGATCTGAAGCGGTTTCGTCGGTAACGGTCGTGCCGGTCGCGGTTTCCGGCGGCACCAGGTACAGGTCGTCCCGGTAATAGCCCTGGATGGCGCGACGCAGCGTGCGTCGGGTGTCCTGGCCGGCGGAGCCAAGACCCTTCAATTCGATCTCGAGCATCACGCCATTGCTGATGTCGCCTTCGCGATTCTGCACGTAGCGTCGTGACACCAGCCTGACTGCCACGCAGCAGCTGTCCCACTGCACGCCGGCGATGGTTTCCAGCGCCTTCTTGTCCAGGATCGAGTAGTAATAGCGACCGACCACGCTCCAGGTGGGATTGATCGGGTACAGGAACGAGAAATCGGCCTGCTCGATCAGCGCGGACTGGTTGAAGGTGCTCGCAGGCAGGTCGCTGCGGAAGGCTTGGTTGCGCCGGTAACGGTAGGCGAAATTGACCACGCCGTCGTCCTTGAGCAGGTAACGCGCGCGCACGCTGAGCAGGTCCTCACGGCGGGCTTTCGGGTCGTACTGGTAGGAGGCGCCAATGGTCCAGCGATCGCTCGGGGACCAGTTCGCGTCCGCGATCCATGCCGACTTGCCTTTCTTGATCGGCAATTCGCCCGGCACCACGACCCGCGCATCCTCGAAATAACTGATCTGGCCGATGCTTGCGGACAACTTCTCGAAGCCGTCGGATTCGCGGATGAAGCGCGTGGTCAGCGCGGTGGTCAGCTGGTTGGCGTCGGTCTGCCGGTCCGCGCCGGAATAGCGGTTGTCGCGGAACAACTGGCCCCAGCTGAAGGTCAGCAACTGGGTATCGAAGATCGGCAGGTTGTCCTGGTTGCGGTACGGGATGTTCAGGTAATACAGGCGCGGCTCCAGCGTCTGCATGTAGCCCTCGCCACCCCAGTTGAAGCGGCGGTCGAAAAACAGGCCGGCGTCCAGCGAAGCGATCGGCAGGCTTCGCGATTGCGAGGTGGACACGTTTTGCACGCCATTGCTGGTAGCCAGCAGGCCGGCCAGGGCGTCGTCGAGGCGATAACCCGTATAGCGATACGCGAGCGTCGGCCGGATGAACCAGCTGGCGCCTTCCAGCGACATCGACACCGAAGGCTTCAGGTCCACGCGCGTGCCGCCCGGGCGCACCGGCACCGGGGAGCGCGTGCCGTTGGGGTTGGTGAACTCGCCCGGATGCTGGAAGCGCACAGCCTCGCTCTCTACGCCGGCGCTGAGGAAGCGAGCGAAGGGCCGCTCCCAATTGAAGTACGCGCGTGGCAGGCGGTCGAAGGGGAGGAAGAATTCAGATAGCGTGTAATCGGCCAGCTCCGAGTGATCGGCCGATAGTCCCGCATTCCAGTACCGCCCGCGTCCATAGACGCCCAGATCGCTGGCGGCCGAATAGTAGGAGATGCCGGCCGAACTGCTGTTGAAATCCTCGAAATAGCGCGGATCGCTGATGTGGATCAGGTTTGCGCGCGCCTGCCATTGCGGCGTGAGGTTCTGATAGGCATTGAAGACGAAATGGCCGCGTTCGCGATCGCGCAGGTCGTCCTGCGGCATGTACGCGCCGGCCACGGTGCCCGCGCCGGATTCGTTGAGATAACGGAATTCCCCGCCGAGCAGCGCGCCGCGATTGGTCATGATGCGCGGGTTGAGCGTGGCGTCGTAATTGGGCGCCAGGTTGAGATAGATGGGTTGGCGGTAATCGAAGCCATTGCGATCGGAGTTGCCGATCGATGGAAACAGCAGGCCCGTGCGACGGCGTTCGTCGATCGGAAACATCACCCACGGCACGTACAGCACCGGCACCTTGCCGATGCGTACCGTCGCGCCGCGCGCGACCGCGAAACCTTTCTCCGAATCCACCGTGATGCTGCGTGCGCGCAATTCCCACTCGCGGCTGCTCGGATCGCAGGTGCTGTAGGTGGAGCCGTACAACGTGCCCTGCTGTCCTTTCATCTCGATGCGGTCGGCGCCGCCGTTGCCGCGCCTTGAGACGAGCTGGTATTTCAGCGTATCGATCTGGTGGGTGTCGGTCGCCTGGCTGCCTTCGGCGCGCTCGGCCACGATGCGCATGGCTTCGTCCTGGTAACGGACGCTGCCCTCGGCCACGTAGGTTTCCTTTTCGCTGTCGTAGGTGAGCTTGTCGGTGCCGATGAACTGGTCGCCGCGCGTCAGCGCCACATTGCCCTGCACCAGGGTCGTCTCGCCCTCCTTGCCCGCGAAGGTATCGCCTTCGATGTCGGTCGGCTGTTCCGAGCGCAGCGCGGCGGTCCCGGTCTGGCCGGCCGCTTCCGCGAACACGGGCACGGCATCGCCGACAGGACACAGCGCATAGCTGACCGGGGGGTCATCGGCGGCCTGTGCCGATAGCGAGATGGCAATGAAGAACGGCAGCGGAAGCAGGCGAGGACTCAAGCGCACAGGGCATCCCGGTCGGTCGGAAACGGCGGATAGCTTGACCGATCCACTGCCATGCGGCAACGCGAGCGCCATACCTGTTCAGTCAGCTCCCATCGCCCGTATGGCAAGGATCATGCGATCACGACTCACGCTTCAGAGCTGAAACGGCGGCTACTTCGAAGAACCGCTGCTACAAGAAGGAAGTGCCAGTGGTGCGGAGTGCAGAGATGTGGGCCACGCTGCATTCGCCCAGGGCATCGAGGTCGTAGCCGCCTTCCAGCATCGAGACGATGCGGCCTTGGGCGTGGCGGTCGGCGATGGCGACGAGTTCGCGGGTGATCCAGGTGTAGTCCTCGGTCGCCAGTTGCAGCTGCGCGAGGGGGTCGCGCCAGTGCGCGTCGAAACCTGCGGAGATCAGCAGCAACTGCGGGCGGAAGACGTCGAGGGCGGGCAGCAGCGTGTCGGCCCACGCTTGCTGGAACTGCCGGCTGCCGGCGCCGGGTGGCAGCGGCGCATTGACGACGTTACCCACGCCGCGTTCGTCCACCGCGCCCGTGCCCGGGTACAAGGGCATCTGGTGCGAGCTGACATACAGCACGCGCGGGTCGGCAGCGAAAATGGCCTGCGTGCCGTTACCGTGGTGGACATCGAAATCGATGATGGCGATGCGTTCCAGCGAATACTTGTCGAGCGCATGCGCCGCGGCGACGGCGATGCTGTTGAACAGGCAGAAACCCATCGCGATTTCGATCGTGGCGTGGTGGCCGGGCGGGCGCACCGCGCAGAACGCGCGCTTGACCTCGCCACCGAGCACGGCGTCGGTCGCGGCAATCGCGGCACCGGCTGCTCGCAATGCAGCTTCAGCCGATGCCGGCGACAGCACGGTGTCGGGATCGAGCATGATGCGTTCGGTCGGCCTGGTTTCGAGCACGCTGGCCAACAGCGATTCGTGATGCGCGCGCAGCAGCTGCCCCCGCGTCGCGCGTGGGGCTTCGTGCCAGTCGAGATCATCGAAATGCTGCTGCAACGCTTCGGTGACGGCGCTCAGTCGCTCGGGACGTTCGGCGTGACCGGGTCCGGTGTCGTGGGCGAGGCAGGCGGCGTGGGTGTAGATGCGCAGGGTCATGATGAGATCGCGTCGTACGTTGGCAGTCGTTCGTGAAACGTAGGGTGGGCCCTGGCCCACCACCGCGGTAACGGACGAAAACGCGGTGGGCCGGGGCCCACCCTACGGAAGTCGTTTTTTTATCCTTTGCGGCGTTCGTGGTTCCACAACACTTCACCGTGACCGCTGGCGCGTGCGAGCACACGCGACAACACAAACAGCAGGTCCGACAACCGGTTGAGATAGCGGATCGCCTCGGGCCGCACCGAGTCGTGATGCGAAAGCGTGACCGTTTCGCGCTCGGCGCGCCGCACGATGGTGCGCGCGACGTGGCAGCGCGCCGCCGCCTCGCCGCCGCCGGGCAGGATGAAATCCTTCAGTGGTGGCAACGCTTCGTTGTACCGATCGAGATGCTGCTCGAGTGCGGCGATGTCGGTGTCCTCGATCGCCGCGTGTCCGGGGATGCACAACTCGCCACCCAGATCGAACATCTGGTGCTGCACGGTGGTGAGCAATGCACGCACGTCGTCGGCGATGTCGGACGCGAGCACCAGGCCAATCGCGGAGTTGGCTTCATCCACCGTGCCATACGCGCACACGCGGGCCGAATCCTTGGCGACGCGGCTGCCGTCGCCAAGGCCGGTCGTACCGTCGTCGCCGGTTTTCGTATAGATCTTCGAGAGGCGGTTGCCCATGGATCAGTCAGCCGTGCCGCGCGATCAGCGGCGGATGTCGCCAGCGGAACCGGGATGCGTCAGCGCAGGCATCAACTTCGCAACCAGCACATGCAACACGGCGGCGATGCCGACATAAATCGCGGTGGTCTGCATGAACGGCCACAGCCAGTCGTTGTAGTTCTTGGCCCAGCCGGCGAATGTCGGGTTGGCAACCACGTCGCTGAGCCAGTAAAAACCACCCTGCGAGAACAGCTGGCACAACACGACGGCGATGAACAGGCTCGCCGCGGTCAGGCCCAGCGTGCGCCAGCGGAGGCCGTCGCCATGCCGCTGTAGCCACGCGCCGCCCATCCACAGGCTGAAATACGCCGGCAGCAGGAACCAGTAACCCGGCGACACGCAATAGTGTTGCCAGAAATTGATGCCCTGCGCGGTGATGACGAAATAATCGACGGCGACCGCAAGCGCCAGCAGCAACGGAAATGCCCAGCGCGTCCAACTACGCAGGTAAAAACCGCCGATGAAGAACGCCGCCCACGAAGCATCGGGGATGGCTTCGAAATGATTGCCGCGTGTGGCTGCCATCACGATCAGCAGCAGCGTCAGGACGATGGCGCGCTGGGCGTTGCTCAGTTTCATTGCGGTCTCTCCGTGCAGATGCGGCATTCTACTCCACGCGCTCGGACCGTCAGCCACGCGCGGGTATGATTCACCGATGCAAGCAGATGCGCGGCTTCCAGCAGATGCGAACCCGGCGCGGCACGACATCGTGA
This sequence comes from Pseudomonadota bacterium, assembly GCA_030856725.1. GTDB lineage: Bacteria > Pseudomonadota > Gammaproteobacteria > Xanthomonadales > Xanthomonadaceae > JALYOU01. The sequence continues at coordinate 3,520 of JALYOU010000096.1, read as the reverse complement.
TCGTGGGCGGCGGCCTGGTCGGCGCCAGTCTTGCGATCGCGCTTGATGGGCTGGGGCTGGATGTGGCCATGGTCGAAGCCACGCCACCCGGCACGCTGCCGCCGGTGTTCGACGAGCGCAACCTGAGTTTCGCTGCCGCCACCGTCAATGCATTGACCGCGCTGGGCGTAATGCAGAAATTGCCGATGCCGCCCGCGCCGATCCGGCGCATCCATGTCAGCCGCAGTGGCGATTTTGGACGGGTCAAGCTGGACGCGGCCAATTACGGACGTGAGGCATTCGGCCAGGTGGTCGTCGCGAGCGCGTTTGGCGATGCGCTGGAAGCGCGATTGGGCGAGTTGCGGAATCTCACGCGTTATCGGCCTGCACGGTTTTCCGGTGTCGATACGGCGGAGGGTGATCACCGCACGATTCGTGTAGAGGATGTTTCTTCGTCCCGAGCATTGCGCATCGAAGCGCGACTGCTCGTTGCCGCCGATGGCACACGCAGCCCAGTGCGCGACGCGCTCGGCATCGCCAACGACGAACACGACTACGCGCAGACATTGCTGATCGCACGCGTCCGCGCACAGCGCGCGCCTGATGGCACCGCCTACGAACGTTTCGGCAACGACGGCCCGACCGCACTGTTGCCGCGCGGCGACCGGCACTTCGGCGTGATCCACGGCGTCCCGCGCAGCGATGCCGATTCGGTGCTGGCGTCGTCGGACGCCGAATGGCTCATACGCCTGCAGTCGGCTTTCGGCTGGCGCGTCGGCAAATTGCTGTCGAGCGGACCACGCAGCGCGTATCCCGCGATCCGCGTCGTCGCGTCGCAAACGACGGCGGATCGCGTCGTGCTGATCGGCAACGCGGCGCAGACGATCCATCCCATTGGCGCACAGGGCTTCAACCTCGGCTTGCGCGATGCGTTGACGTTGGCGGAACTGATCGAAGCGCGTGGCGGCGATCCAGGCGACGCCGTATTGCTCGCGGCGTATGTCGAACGTCGTCGTGAGGATCGCGTGCGCACGCTGGCGTTCTCCGATGGCTTGGCGCGGATCACATCCAACGATGCGCCGCTGCTGCGGCCGTTGCGAAGCCTCGGGCTGCTGGCTGCCGACGCCGTGCCGTCCGCGCAGGCGATGCTGGTCGGCGGCGCGATGGGCTATCGAGCGGATGCGCCCGCGTTGTGTCGCGAAGTTGCGCGATGAGCCGGCGTACAGGGATTGATGTCGCGATTGTGGGTGGCGGCGTCGTGGGCGCGGCGTGCGCCTTGGTGCTGGCTGCTCAGGATCTGGAAGTTGCACTGATCGAAGCGGTCGAGCCGCCGCGCTGGTCGCCGGACGAAGCCGACCTTCGTGTGTATGCGTTCGCGCCGGACAATGCCGCGTTGCTCGACAGCATCGGCGTCTGGCGTGCAGTCGAAGCCGCGCGCGCGCAGCCGTATCGCCGCATGCGCGTGTGGGACGCGGCGGGCGGCGGGGAACTTGGCTTCGACGCGGATGCGTTCGGCCGCAGCGAGTTGGGCTGGATCGTCGAGCACGGCCTGCTGGTGGACCGCCTGTGGCAGGGTTTGGCGAAGGCAGGCGTGCAACTGCATTGCCCGGCGCGTGTCGAAACGCTTGAACAGCACGAACAAGGTGTGCGGCTGCGGCTGGACGATGGGACACGCATCGATGCACGTCTGGTGATCGCCGCCGACGGCGCCGGGTCGACGATCCGGACGCTGGCGGGACTGGACGTTGCGTCGCACGACTATGCGCAACGCGGCCTGGTTGCGTACGTACGCACGGAACATGCGCATCAGGACACGGCCTGGCAGCGTTTCCTGCCCGGCGGGCCTCTGGCGGTGTTGCCGTGCACGGAAGGGCGCAGCTCGATTGTCTGGACGCTGCCCGATACCGAAGCCGAACGTCTGCTAGCAGTCGATGACGACACCTTCAATCGTGAATTGACGCGCGCATTCGACCTGCGCCTGGGCGCGATGTGCGTGGATGCGAAGCGCGTCGCATTTCCGCTGCGGCGGCAACTGGCGCAGCGTTATGTGCAGGATCGCGTGATCGCGATCGGCGATGCCGCGCATGTCGTGCATCCGCTGGCGGGGCAGGGCGTCAATCTTGGCTTGCGCGATGTCACCGCGTTGCGCGATTCGATACGCGACGCGCAGGCGCGGGGCGTGGACTTCGCGGGCGCGCAGCGCTTGTCGCGCTGGGCACGGACGCGCAGCAGCGAGAACGCGGCGGCGGCGTTTGCGTTCGAGGGATTGAACCGGTTGTTTTCCAGCGATGGCGTTGCGGCATCGTTGTTGCGCGGGCCGCTGTTGGGGCTTGCCGGAAAAATTCCTGTGCTACCGCACGCGTTGTGGCGCCGGGCAGCGGGGTTGTAGGTTGCTCGAGTGTGCTCTTCGTAGGAGCGGCTACAGCCGCTACGAAGAGCAAGGGCAGCATGCTCGGAATGCAAAAAAGCCCCGCATGTGCGGGGCTTTTTTGTGTTGCAAATGCCGCTGGATTCAGTCGATCCAGCCCTTCAACTCTGTCTGGCTCAGGCTGCCATTGCGATTGCTGTCGACGGCATGGAATTCCGCCATCAATGATGCATTCGATTTGACTTCGCCCCGGCTCAGGCTGCCATTCTTGTTGGTGTCGAGCGCGGCCATGTCGATCCTGTATTCGCCGACCACCGAATCGGGCGGGCTCGAGGTCACGCTGACCTTCGCGTCGGCCTGTGCAGCAGGCATGGGCATCGGCGCAGGCATCGGGTTCGGATCGGAGGGTGCCGCAACCGCGCCCTGTGCTGCGGCCTGCGCGCTGGCAGCGGCTTCGCCTGCCATAGCGCTGGCGGCCTCGGCGGTGCTCGCTGCCTGTTCGGCAACTTCGGAAGCGCCCTTGGTCTGCAACTCACCCTTGCCAGAACCGTCGAACGCAGAATTGGCGCTGACGGCCGCATCCGCGGCAACACTTGCCGATGTCGCGGCCTGATCGGCCTGCTGGCCGGCAACGGCAGCGTTCACGGCCGCTTCGCCACTGGCCGGTTTCGCCGCACTGGCCTTGGCCGCAGTCTGCGCCGCAGCCTCAGCCGCCATGGCATCGGCCTGCGCCTTCTTGGCATCTTCGGCGGCTTTCTCGGCGTCACGCTGCGCCTGCTGCTGTTCCGCAGTCTGGGCAAAAGCCGGCACAGCGAGGCCGAGTGAGGCCAGCAACGCAATCGACAGAATTCCGGTGGACAGCTTGGTCCGATGGGTCTTGGTGCGCATCAGGTGCTCCTCGCGGTGGGTGACCGCCGAACCCTAGTCCCCACCCGGTCAACTCGACGTTAATCCGCGCAACGGCGGCTGAACGGTGCAACCTTACGATCAGCCACGTGCGGTCGTCGCCAGCACCGTGATTTCTTCGCGATCGTGATAGAGCTGCCTGGCGCGAATGTGAATCGCGCGACCGGATTGCTGCAGCAGATCGTCGAGACAGCGCTGTGTTTCGTCCCAGCGTTTTTTCATCGGCAACTTGAGGTTGAACACCGCGTGCCGGCACCAGCCCTCACG
>JALYOU010000084.1 GCA_030856725.1 Pseudomonadota bacterium | reverse complement strand
GCTTCAAGCCCGCCGCAGAGTTGGATGATGCGATCGGCCAGTGTCGACTTGCCGTGGTCGACGTGGGCGATGATGGAGAAGTTGCGGATGTTCCGCATGGAATCGTTCCGCGTCGGGGCGTTCTGGGTTGAAGCAGGCTGCATGAGAGGCGGCGGAATGGCCGTCGTCGAGATAACGCGGGATTATCGCATGGCAGTTGGCCCTTCTCCCTTCGGGAGAAGGTGGCGCGCAGCGCCGGATGAGGGAGCGGACTTACAGTTCGCAATGTAGGTTTCCTGGCGAGTCGCTGTTCCGCCCTCATCCACCCTTCGGGCACCTTCTCCCGGAGGGAGAAGGACAAGGAGGCATCAACCCTCGTCTTCCCCATCCATGCGCGGCGACACCGCGATGTACTGGCTCGAGTTCCCACGGCGCACCAGCAGCATCACCGTTTCCCCCGCCTTGACGTTGCGGAGTTCGGCATTCAACGCGGCTGTGGTACCCACCTCCTTGCGCCCGACCGAAAGGATGAGGTCGCCCGGTTGCAAGCCAGCACGGCGTGCTGCCAACCCTTCCACACGCGAAATGGCCACGCCCTCACCAGCCTTCAGGCCGAACTGGGAGCGGTCGTCCACATCGATGTTTTCGGTGACGATGCCCAGCGGATTGGATGCCGAGGCAGCCGTTGGTGCCTGGTCGTCTGAAGCATTCGCGCGCGCGATCGCCTCGTCCGTCAGTTGCCCCAGCACCACCGGGACATCCATCGTCTTGCCCTCGCGGAACACCGTGACGGTCGCGCGCGCACCGGGCGCCATCGCACCGATCACTACCGGTACGTCGCTCGACTGGCTGATGGGACTGCCGTTGATCGCGCGGATCACATCCATGCGCTCGATGCCGGCCTTTTCGGCCGCACCGCCGGCCTGCACCTCGGCGACGATTGCACCGAGCGAATCGGGCAAGCCCAATGCGCGCTTCTCGTCAGCGCTGATGCCGGGTTGGATCTGCACACCGAGCAGGCCACGACGCACCGAACCTGTCGTCCGCAATTGCTGCGTCACGTTCATCGCCAGATCGATCGGGATCGCGAAACTCACGCCCATGTAGCCGCCGGAGTTGGAAAAGATCTGCGAATTGATCCCGACAGCTTCGCCGCGCGTGTTGAGCAGCGGGCCGCCGGAATTGCCGCGGTTGATGGCAACGTCGGTCTGGATGAAAGGCACGTATTGCTGGCCGGCATAGGGATTGGCGCGGCCGACGGCGCTGACGATGCCGGCAGTCACCGAACGGTCGAGTCCGAATGGCGAACCGATGGCGACGACCCATTGTCCTGGCTTCACTGTTTTGGAATCGCCCGTGCGCAGGCTCGGCAAACCGGTGGCATTGATTTTCAGCAAGGCCACATCGGAATCCTTGTCGCTGCCGACGACTTTCGCGATGAATTCGCGACGATCAGACAGCTTCACCTTCACCTCGTCTGCGCCATCGACGACGTGATGGTTGGTCAGCACGTAACCATCGGCGGAGATGATGAAGCCGCTGCCCATCGAAGGCCCACGCGGACCTCCTGGACCGCCGGGCCCTGGCATGCCCGGCATGCCCGGCATCGCATCGGGGCCGAAGAAGCGGCGGAAGATTTCGGGAATCTCCTCCTGTCCTGGCGCTTGCGCACGCGCGCTGCGTTTTGGCGTGACGCCGGCTTCAATGTTGACCACGGCGGGTCCGACCTGTTCGACCAGGTTTGTGAAATCAGGCAAGCCACTGACCAGTTGCGGCGCAGTTGACTGTGCAATAGCCGGCACGGTCGATTGCGCGGTCGCGTCGGGCAGGACGACTGCGGCGGTGGCAAGGGCTGTGATGGAAACCAAGGCCAAGGGGCGAGCAAAACGCAGCATCAAAATTTTCCTCTTCTTGGATTTTTGGAAATAGAAATGGCTTGCACTTTCTCAGCCGTCATTCCCGTGAAAGCGGGAATAACGCCTGGTTGTATCGAAACTTCCATGCACTACTGCAAGAAATATCACGGCAACGGCGCGTCTTCCGGCTGTTGGGTCTGCTCAGGGCCACGCGCTTCCGGCAGCCGCGGTTCGAACGGATAGAACGTCGGTGACGACGCACTCGTCGACGGCACACCGCCGTAACCAACATTGAAACTTCCCGCCGCCGGCATCTGCGGAAATACGGCGCCTGGCCAGGGACGCGCAGTTGCGGCCGTGTCGAAAACCGGGCTCGTGGCCGTCGCTTCACCTTGCGGCGTGACACCGGCAACCATCTGTCGTTGTGAGCGCGCCGGCGTGCGGATCGTGGCGCGTTGGCTCTGCGAACGGTTGCCGCGACGGATATTGTTTTGGGACGGCGCCGACGCTGTTGCAATCGCCGCCGCTGGAATGGTTTCGGCAACAATCGCAGGCGACGTCATCGAAGGCGGCGAAGGGCTGTTAGTAGCTACGGACGCGTTGTCCACGTCCGCAGGAATCGACGCTTCCGCAACGCTTGACGGTGTCGGCATCGCATCCGGAGCCGAGGGCTGGCGGGTCACGAACAATGCGACCAGCGCCACCGATGCGGCCAAGGCTGCACCACCGGCCCAGCGCAATCCACTGCGATTCGCACGCGATGCGCCCACGGCGGCAGGAATCGATGCAGGTTCACTCGCGACCATCGCCGCGACGCGCTCGGCGAATCCATCGCAGACGATCGCCTGTGATTCACCGCGCAATGCATCACCGGCCATGTGCCAGCGGTCCAGGCACTGCGCCAGATCCGTGTCGTGCTGCAGGCGGCGCAACAGGAAGCGCGCTTCGTCGGGCGGCAATGCACCGTCCATCAGCGCGGACAGCTGCTGGCGGTAGTGATGTTCGAATTTATCCGAGGCTGCGCTGCTTGTGTCGGTAATGTTGTCGTCGTTCATGAGCGGCTGCGCTCCCGATTGGTGGCGTTGGTGTCGAGCAAGGGCTGCAACTCCGTATCGATGGCTTCGCGTGCGCGGAAGATGCGCGAACGCACGGTGCCGATCGGGCAATTCATCTTCTTGGCGATCTCTTCGTAACTCAGGCCATCGACTTCGCGCATGCTGATCGCGGTCCTCAACTCTTCTGGCAATGCTTCGACCACGCGCATCACCGTACGTTCCACTTCCTGCCGCATCATCTGGCGTTCCGGCGTGTCGGTATCGCGCAGGCGGGTACCGGAATCGAACTGCTCGGCATCCATCGCATCGACATCATCGGTGGGTGGCCTGCGCCGGGCTGAAACGAGGTGGTTCTTGGCTGTGTTCACGGCAATCCTGTGGAGCCAGGTATAGAACTGCGCATCGCCACGAAAATTCCCGATCGCCCGGTAGGCGCGCATGAACGTGTCCTGCGCGACATCCTGGCATTCGCTCC
>JALYOU010000083.1 GCA_030856725.1 Pseudomonadota bacterium | reverse complement strand
ACACCATGATTCGCACGAATCACGAATCACATAAATGGCGACGGCCCATAGAAGCGCGCGAGGTGCGCCGCCACCGACGGCATCTCCTTCGTCAGCAGCGCCGGCATCGAGAAGTGATATTCGCTGCACACCGCAAAGAATTCCTCCGGCGCTTCGGCCGCATACGGATCGATCGCGCTGCCCTTGTCCCACATGTCCTCGTCGTCGTCGACGCGCTTGCAGAATACGTCGTACGCCGCCTGGAAATCCCGCGCCCATTCCTGTTGCCACTCGCGTGGTAGAGGTGGTGTGCCGTCAAGTGCGCCATCCAGCGCATCGATCTTGTGCGCGATCTCGTGCACGGCCACGCAAAAGCCTTCGCGCGGCGCTACGCAGTCGCTGAGCACGTCAGCCCAGGACAGGATCACCGGCCCGGATTCCCACGCCTCGCCGATCAGTTCATCGTCCCACTCGTGCATCACCCCGGTCGCATCGACATGACTGCGTTGCGCGCGGAATGCATCGGGGTAGACGATCAGCTGCGACCAGCCGTGCAGGCCTTCCGTACCGAATTCCAGCAGTGGCAGGCAGCACAGCGCAGCCAGCTGGGTGCGCTGTGCGTCGTCCAGCGCGAGGCCGGCAACGGGTGTGATGGTTTTTTCGTGCAGCAGGCGTGCGGTGAGTGATTGCAGGCGTGCATCCCGCGCGGGATCGAGTGCAGCGATCCACGGCGTCGCCATGCGTGCATCTACCCAGAGTTGTGGATCGATGCCTGGCGCATCGCGCAGTCGTTTGATGTACTTGATCAAGCCAGAATCTGCTTTCCGTAGGAGCGGCTGGAGCCGCGAGCTCTTGCTTCAATCACCAAAAGCGGGCGGCTAAAGCCGCTCCTATGAAGAGCCATTCGGCGGGCGAATGGCCTAGCGGAACATCCCCGGTAGAAAACTGTGCCAGCGCGGCCCGTGCGTGCGGGTGTTGTCGCCGCTGCGCACCGTGGTCGGCTGCTTGGCGCGTTTGGCGGGCGTCGGGGCGCGCGGGGTGACGGGTTTTGCATCGTCGTTGGCTTCGGCTTCCGCCGTGGGACAGGTGCCCTCTTCGCCGTTAGGACTTTGCATGCGGATATCGCGCGCCAACACGGTGGTGCTGGCGCAGAGCAACAGGATGCAGAGTGTGGATCGCAACATGACGGCGGGTCCGGAAGGGACCGGTGCATGGACCGGTCGGAGTTGCAGGGGCGGAATCATAACTTGGATGCGGGCGGGTCGCAGATGGTTGCATGCTGCGATGCAGCAGGTTCCATGCGCGGATGACGGGACCCTTGTTCACGTATCCCATAATCCGCCCATGCCGCCTCTTGCCCAATCCTTCCTGATCCTGGTCGCCGCGTATCTGATCGGCTCAATCTCCGGCGGTCTCGTACTCGGCCGCCTGCGCGAGGTCGACATCCGCGAGCTGGGCAGCGGCAGCGCCGGCGGCGCCAATGCGCTGCGCACGCAGGGGCTGACCTTCGCACTGGGCGTGATGCTGATCGATGGCGGCAAGGGCGTGCTGGCGGCGTGGCTGGGACGGCAGTTCGCGCCGATCAATGGCGGCAGCAACGCAAGCCTCGGCTATGCCGCCACGTTGGCCGCGATGCTCGGACATGCCTGGCCGCTGTGGCACGGCTTTCGCGGCGGCCGGGGCGCGGCGCCGCTGCTTGGCGGTCTGTGGTGATGTGGCCGTGGGCGCTGCCGTGATGCTGGTGGTCGGCGCGGTGACCGTACTGACCAGCGGCTACGTCGCACTTGCCACGGTGCTGGCGGCGCTGAGCCTGCCGTTGCTTGCCTGGTGGACGCAGGCGAGCACGCCGCGCGGGATGTTCGCGATCGCCGCGGCAGTGCTCCTGCTGGTCACGCATCGCAACAACCTCGTGCGGATGGTTCGCGGCGGCGAAGCGCGTTTCGAGGGCGCGCGGGTGCTGCACCGCCTGCGTCGCGGTGGGCAGTGAACGAACGCGACCTGCTGGTGCGCCTGATCGAGGGGCCGGCGTCAGGTGATGCGCTCGCGCGCGAATCCGGGCAGACCCGTGCGGCGATCTGGAAAAACATCGAAGCGTTGCGCGTCGGCGGGATCGCGATCGACGCGCAGGCGGGGCGCGGCTACGCGTTGCGGCGCACGGTCGAGCTGCTCGACAGCAATGCCATCGGCATCGGGCTGACGGACGCTGCGCGTGCTGAACTGGCAACACTGGACGTGGCCTGGAGCATCGATTCGACCAACAGCGCATTGCTGCGTGAGTCCACGCCGCGGCAGGGCGCCACTGTCCTGCTGGCCGAACGC
>JALYOU010000082.1 GCA_030856725.1 Pseudomonadota bacterium | reverse complement strand
CGCCAAGACCAGAGCCAGGATCGTTGTGCAGGTTCGTCGAGTGAGGGGCATGCGCATCTGTCGTTAGATAAAGCCGGCTACACAGTAGCGGGTCTGGATGATTTGTCAGGCAGCACTGCCGCGGATGGCGGCCGCCAGGATGAGTGAGCCAAGGAGCAACGATGTGACGCCAATCAACGGGATGTAACGAATCGTGCGCGGAACGACGTGCCCGGCAAAGCGTTGGTGCCACCGCCAGGGGACAAGAAGAAGGCAGGTTGTGGTGATAACGAGTACCCACCCGAAACTACTGAACACAGTTGGGAACGCCATGCCAGGTGCGTGCAGCAAAAACGCACCCGCGATCAGGAATCGCAGGAACAACTCCATGTAGTGCGCGGACGCGGAACCGGCGAACCCAAGCAGGAATCGAGTGGCGTGGGCTGGGGCGAGTAGCGATGCACCCGCCAGCACTATGAAGTACACACCAGTGAGGACTACGATGGCCTGCGCCAGAAATTCGATCATCACTTTGCTCCATGGAACCCCGAAGTCTGCGGCGGATCGAAACCTGTTCCACCCCGCATGTCCGATGCGCAGTTCCGTCATCGCATGCCGCCGCCGCGCAGGCATTCCTATCGCACGGTGTACATCTGGAACACGAGCCATCCGAGGAACGCGATCACGAGAACGCCGCCTTCGCGTTTGCTGACCTGCAGTTCGCTGCGCAGCATCGGATATAACACCAAGGCGAACGCCAGCGCCGCGGGCAGTTCAAATCGCACGAATGAAGCCGGCACCGGCAGGTCACGGAATACCGCCATGCCGCCCAGCACCACCAGCAGGTTGAACAGGCTCGAGCCGATGACATGTCCGGCCACCATGTCGCCTTGGCCGCGACGCGCGGCGGCGATGGCGGCGGCGATTTCCGGCAGTGCTGTGCCGATGGCAACAGGCAGCAACCCGGTCAGCAGCGGACTCAAACCCATCGACACGCCGAGGAGCGGCGCGCTTTGCACTACGAACTTCGCACCGAAATACAGCAGCGCGATCGCGATGCCGAGGCGCAGCAGGTTCATCGCCAGGTCCGCGCGCGTCGTGGCATACGCGGCGATCGTGGTACGCAATTCTTCGGGCTCGTTGCGCGCGCGCTTGAGCAGGAAGAAGAGCATGCCGGCGAAACCGAGAAGCAGGATCGCGCCTTCGCTGCGCACCAGCACGCCATCGAATCCCATTGCGATGACCACCAGCGTCGTACCGATCAGCCACGCCAGCAACGGCACGATCGCGCGGCTGCGCACCAGCAGTGGCGTGGCCAGCGCGGCGAGGCCGAGCGTCAGTCCGATGTTGGCGACGTTGCTGCCGACCGCATTGCCGAGCGCCAGCTGCTGCGCGCCGGTCCACATGGCGCGCGCATTGACCGCGAGTTCCGGCAATGAGGTGCCGAATGCCACCAGCAACAACCCCGCGACGAATGGCGAAGCGCCCAGACGCTGCGCGACACCGGATGCGCCCTTGACGATGGAATCGCCGCCGAGCGCCAGCAGGACCAGGCCAATGGCGAAAAAGCCGAGTGCTTCAAACATCGTGATGCTCCATTTGCACAACAGTGGCCGGGATTGTATGGCCAACGAAGGCGGGCTTTCGGTTCGTGTAGTACGCGCTGGAGGGAAGCTCCCTCATCCGCCCGCGGTTGCCAGCGCGATCGGAACCACTACGAGGGCACCTTCTCCCGGGGGGAGAAGGAGCAGCTTGTGCCTTCTATTATTCGTAGCAATCAGCCAACGATGCCGCCCGCAGACCCGAAGGGCGGCGCACAGGATGTGCGCCGTTTTCAGACCGAGGCAGGATGCCGAGTCGGAAAATAACTGTTGAACCCCAAGCCGCGGGTTGTGGACTTTGCCAAGAAGGCACTTTCTTTGGTGACTTTCTTTGTGCCAGCAAAGAAAGTTACCCGCCAAAGGCGGAAGCCTTTGTCTTTAATGACAACGATCCGACGCAGCCCCTCCCATCCCTGCAGTCGCAAGAGAGGGAGCAATTCGTCAACTGCAACCTTCCACGTAATCGACTTGCGGCGTCACGCCCACACGCCACTCCGTGACCTTGCCACCGGCATCGGTTTCGAACAGAAGCGCGTTGCTGCCTGCCGTGTCCTTGATGCGCAAGTATTTGCCATCGGTGTACTTGTGCGGCTGTTCCTCGACGCGGTTCGGATACAGCGCACTGATCTCATCCGCGCTCATACCAACCTTGCCACCGCCGGGCGCCGTGTGCTTGTTGCTTTCGGTGCTGTAACGCACGAACTTGCCGCTTTCGATCATCAAGGCAAACTCGGCTTGTGTACTGGCCCACTTCGGCGAGAGGTGATAGCACGTGTCGCCATCGCCTGGCGCGCCGTTCAACTCTCCGCCCCATGCTGTTTTCGTTTTTTCAGCACTCATGCCGAAACGCATGTCGCCATACCCATCAAAACGGGAATCTCCCGAGTCCGGCGCAGGCGCAATTGGAGCGGCAAGAGGCGGCGCAGTTGCCGGGGGCACATCGGTGGCGGGCTGATCGGCGACGGGCGTTGTCGCTACATCGTCGCTCACGGTTGCGCGATCACTGCACGCAGTGAGCACGAGCGCCAACAAGGCCGTGGAAAAAATCGTGGACTTCATGCTATGCGCTCGTAAAAAAAATGGGTGTCAGACTACAGCCGGGTCGTTAACGGCGCGCGAATGCGAGCCCAAAGACTTGCCGCCGGGACGAGTGTGATCCGGCGCCACTTGCACCGCCGCGCAGGTCACTGGACTTCCTTCGCGGAAATGGCGAATTGAGACGTCGAGCTTGTCGAAGTCACTCGGCAGGGGGCGAGAAATTGTTGCGCAATCCCACCCAGCACGCTTGGTAATCGCGCTGGCGGTGCGCCGCGTCGATGGCTTGTTGTGCCGGGCGGATCACGGCACGCGTCTCAAACATGAAAGCCATGGTGTCGCGGATGATGTCCGGTTCCGACAGGTCAGCGTTGCTCGCCCTGTCGAAGGTCTGCGCGTCCGGCCCGTGCCCGCTCATGCAGTTATGCAACGACGCGCCGCCGGGCGCGAAGCCCTCGGCCTTGGCGTCGTAGGCGCCATGCACCAGACCCATGAACTCGCTGGCGACATTGCGATGGAACCAAGGCGGACGGAACGTGTGCTGCGCCACCAGCACGCGCGGCGGGAAGATGACGAAATCGAGGTTGGCGGTGCCGGGCGTGTCGCTGGGCGAGGTAAGCACGGTGAAGATCGACGGATCGGGGTGGTCGAAACTGATCGAGCCGATCGCGTTGAAGGTATTGAGGTCGTATTTGTACGGCGCGTAATTGCCGTGCCATGCGACGACATCCAGCGGCGAATGATCGATTGTCGCGCGCCACAGGTGGCCCTGGAATTTGGCGATCAATTCGAAGTTGCCATCGCTGTGTTCGTAAGCCGCGTTCGGCGTCAGGAAGTCACGCGGATTGGCAAGGCCGTTTGCGCCGATGGGGCCGAGGTCCGGCAGCCGCAACATCGCGCCAAAGTTTTCGCAGACGTAGCCGCGCGACGCGCCATCGGGCAATTCCACGCGGAAACGGATGCCGCGTGGAATCACCGCGATTTCCATCGGCGCGACATCCAGCACACCCAGTTCGGTCGCAATGTGCAACGCGCCCTGCTGCGGCACGATCAGCCATTCGCCATCGGCGCTGTAGAAGAAGCGGCCGTCCATTGACTTGTTCGCGGCGTACACATGGATGCCGACGCCGTGTTGCGCGGCGGCACTGGAGTTGCCAGCCATCGTGAAAAGACCATCGACGAAATCGACAGGCGCCTCCGGCATGGGCAGTGGATTCCACCGCAACTGGTCGGGCGTGACCGGGCCATGGCCGAAGTCGTCATGGAAATCCGGCTGCACGAAGGGTTCGAACGTGCCGTGCATCGCGGCCGGACGAATGCGATACAGCCAGCTGCGGCGGTTCTCGCTGCGCGGGGCGGTGAACGCGGTGCCGGACAGTTGTTCCGCGTACAAGCCGTGCGCAACTTGCTGCGGCGAGTTCTGTCCTTGCGGCAGCGTGCCGGGCACGGCCTCGGTGGCGAACTCGTTGGCGAAACCGGATTGGTAGCCGTTGGATTTCATGGATATCCGTAGGGTGGGTCTTGGCCCACCGTCACATCGCAGACAGCAGCGATTCTATTGATTGCCGAAGACACGTCAGGAGCGGTGGGCTTGAGCCCGCCCTACACACTCCCTTTTCACAACACCCCACGCTTCATCTGGTCGCGCTCGATGCTCTCGAACAGCGCCTGGAAGTTGCCTTCGCCGAAGCCTTCATTCCCCTTGCGCTGGATGATCTCGAAGAAGATCGGGCCGATCGCATTGGTGGTGAAGATCTGCAGCAGCTTGCGCTCCTTGGTCTCGGCATCGGCGTCGATCAGGATCTTGTTCCTGGCCAGCCGCGGCACGTCCTCGCCATGGTTCGGCACGCGTGCGTCGATCACGTCGAAGTACGTTTCCGGCGTGTCGAGAAATTCCACGCCCTGTTCGCGCATCGCTTCCACCGTCGCATAGATGTCATCGGTGAAGCAGGCGATGTGCTGGATGCCCTCGCCCTTGTAGGTGTCGAGGTATTCGTTGATCTGCGACTTGGGATCGGACGATTCGTTGAGCGGGATGCGCACGATGCCGTCCGGCGCCGTCATCGCCTTCGACACCAACCCGGTCTTGGCGCCCTTGATGTCGAAGTAGCGGATTTCGCGGAAGTTGAACAACCGCTCGTAGTAATCCGACCACTTCTGCATGTTGCCGAAGTAAAGATTGTGGGTGAGGTGATCGATGAAGGTCAGACCGTAACCGCGCGGATGCGGATCGGCGCCCTCGATCGGCAGGAAATCTTCGTACATCGTGCCGCGGTCGCCGTAGCGGTCAACCAGGTACAGCATGCAGTCGCCGATGCCTTTCACCACCGGTGCATCGACCGCCTTGCTGTCGGCCTTGTCGGTGATCGTTTCACCGCCATTGCCGAGCACGGTCTGCAGCACTTCGCTCGACGGTTTCTGAAAGCGGATCGCGAAGCCGCAGGCGCTGGGGCCGTGTGCACGCGCGAAGTCGGCGGCGAACGAATCGGGATCTTCATTGACGAGGAAGTTGACGCCACCCTGCCGGTACAACGTGATCGGCCGCGTCTTGTGCCGCAGCGCGGCGCTGAAACCCATCTTGCGCAAATAGCCATGCAGCAACTCGCCCTGGCCCTCGGGCGCGGCGAATTCGACGAACTCGAAACCGTCGATGCCCATCGGGTTTTCGAAGGTGGTGACCTGCATGCCGAGGTTGGGCTGGCTGGCGGACTGTGTCTGGGCGCTCATCGGGATTCCTGTTTCGCGTGGATCGCCTGCGGGGGTTCGACAGGCAAATGGTGCGACGCGGCTTGCGCGGACCGTGTCGACGTTATAGTTTCAGATGAAACCATTTGCAAGATGCAGCGCAACAATGACCGCAAGCCCCGCCATCAATCCGCCACCTACGCACGAAGACCACGACCACGCGGTGCTGGATCACGCGGTATTGGAGCTGGAGCGCTTCCTGCCCTACCGGCTCAGCGTCCTCTCCAACCGCATCAGCCAAACCATCGCCAGCGCCTATGCCGAGCGCTTCGGCATCGGCGTGACGGAGTGGCGGGTGATCGCGGTGCTTGGGCGCTATCCAGCCCTGTCGGCAAACGAGGTCGCCGAACGCACGGCGATGGACAAGGTCGCGGTGAGCCGCGCCGTCTCGCGCCTGCTCGAACGCGGTTTGCTGCAGCGGGACACGCATGACGACGACAGGCGGCGTTCGGTGCTGGAACTCAGTGATGCCGGTTACGGCGTGTACGACGAAGTGGTGCCGCTGGCGCTGGGCTACGAACAACACCTGCTCTCGCCACTGGATGTGAACGAGCGCGCGACGCTGGACGTATTGTTGTCGAAACTTGATACGGGGTTGCCGAAATGAGTGTTGTGCGTTGTCTGCGCGGTGTCGGTTCCGGCATCGAATATCCCGCCGATGTATTGATGAATCTCGATCCCGCCGATGGCCGGCCGGTGGAGATGCTGCTCGACCTCGAACGTCTCGAACGTGAGCAACCAGATGGCGCGTGGTACCACCCGTCGCGCAACGACATGTGGCGTTTCGGCGGACTGTTGGCGCTCGACATCAACGATGCAGACGACGCGCGCCACGTCGTCGCGCTCGGCGAAGGCGGTACGCCGCTGCTCGACTACGCGGAACATCCCGTCGCGAAATCCGCCGGCCTGCGGTTGCAACTGAAAGACGAAGGCAAGGCGCATCCCGGTTACGGCGCCAATCCCACGCAGAGTTTCAAGGATCGCGGCATGGCGATGACCGCGGCGATGGCGCGCAAGTTCGGCTTGAAGAAACTCGCGGTGCCGACGCAGGGCAATGCCGGCGATTCGCTGGTGCGGTATGCGCTGGCCGGCGATCTGGATGTGGTCGTAGCGATGCCGGACGACACGCCGATGCCGATCCTCGGGCAGGTCGCGGCGATGGCGCGGCTGTATCCGGGACGGGTCACGCTGGAACTTGTGCAGGGCACGATTCGCGAAGCGGCGGCGTTGCTGCGCGAATCGTATTGGTCGAATGGCTGGTTCAACGTCGCCACGTTCCAGGAGCCGGGCTGGCGGATCGAAGGCAAGAAGACGCTCGGGCTGGAACTGGCCGAGCCGAGTTCCGGCGAGACGCGCTGGTCGTTGCCCGACGTGATTGTCTATCCAACCGGTGGCGGCACCGGCGTACTTGGCATGTGGAAAGCATTCGATGAGCTGCAAGCACTCGGACTGATCGATGCACGCCGCCCGCGCATGATTTGCGTGCAGAGCAATGCAACCGCGCCACTGGTGCGCGCATTCGATGCAGGCGCAGACGACACGACCGCGCAGATTGCAGGCGATACGCTGGCCGTGGGCTTGAACGTTCCGGGCGGCGTCGGCCACTTCCGCGTGTTGCAGATCATCCGCGCGTCGGGTGGCGCTGCGATTGGCGTGGATGAAGCGGACATCGGCAACGAACTGTCACGCGTCTGGCGTGACAAGCACTGGTGGATCGCGCCGGAAGGCGCGGCGTGCATCGCGGCACTGCCGCAGCTGGTGGAACGCGGACTGGTGAAACGTGGCGAGCGTGTGGTGGCTGTGAACACTGGCTCGCTGGAAAAATACCTGCCAGAGTTGCGGCATCTGTTGACGTAACTGTTAGTCCGCTATCCCGCGACCGCCGGCATCCCGGCTCAACCCGCGCTGCGCACCGTCAGTGTTTCCAGCCCGTGTCCACCCGGACCGGACTCGGCCCGATGCAGCTTCCACGCGAAATACAGGCCCAGCGACGACAGCGCGGTGTAGAACCACATGCCTGGCGCGTAGCCGGCCGGGTTGTCGGGACCGGCAAGATACCGGTCGTTCAACAGCCCGACCGCGAGCGGCACCACCGCCCAGCCGATCTGCTGACAAAACGTCATCAGCGCATACGCCGACCCGAGCCGCCGCCCGTCCACGATGTAGGCAACTGACGGCCACATCACCGCCGGAATCAGCGAGAACACGCCGCCAAGCAGCAGGATCACCACCAGCAGCGTTGCCGGCACCTCCGCGCTGCCGACCAGCGGGATGGTGACATCTAGCAGCGGCCCCGGCGGCAGGTACGTCACTGCGAGGAACAACGGCAGCATCACCGCCGAGCCCACCGCCATGAACAACGCGCGCCGACCCACCCGATCCACCCACAGCCCGAACAGCGGCGTGGCGATGATCGCTGCGACCGGCAGCAGGCTGCTGAGGATTCCGGCCGCGGCGCGATCCAGGCCATGCGCCTGCTGGAAGTAATCGATCGCGAACGAGCGAAACGGAAACACCGTTGAGTAGAACACCACGCACAGCGCGACGATGTACCAGTACGAGGGACTGAAGCGGTAGAGGCTGCGCAACTCCAGCCGGTCGGTCTGGCCGGCGTCGCCGAGATCGAAGCGGCCCTCGGCGCGCTGCTCCATCAGGAAGTACAACACCGCCGCGCCAAGGGCGGCGGCCATGACGCCGGTGGCGAGCCACATCGGGTCGTGCCAGTTGGAATACAGCGGGCTGGCGAACGACGTCGACCAGTCGGTCGACGCGGAGCCGAGCCGGGAGATCGACAGGTTCAACCCGAAGGCGAAGCTCAGCTCCTTGCCCTTGAACCATTTCGCCAGCACCGCAGTGACCGCGACGATCAGCGGCTCGGCGCCGAGGCCGAGCATGAAGCGGCCCGCCAGCAGCGTCTCGAAGCTCCCTGCCGCCGCGGTCAATGCCGCCGC
>JALYOU010000063.1 GCA_030856725.1 Pseudomonadota bacterium | reverse complement strand
CGCTGGCTGAGGCCGTCGCGGCGCTCGCCATAGGCATCGGCGGCAGTGACGTCGGCACCGAAGTTGTCACCGGCTTTGCGTCCTTCCATCGCCGTCTCCAGGCCCGGGATGATGTTGCCGTGGCCGAACAGGATGGCCAGCGGCTCGCGCTCTCTGGAAGTTTCCAGTGGCTCCTGGTCGGTTTCGGACACCCCTGCCACTGCAACGGTGTAGTGGAAACGGACGACGCAGTCTTTTTCGATTTTCATAAGGACTCGGGCGATGTGCGCCGCGCGCGGCGGCGGCTGGGAAACTGGATCGGCCGCACCGGATCGGTACACTCGGCCGCATGAAGGGTTCGCATTATCCAGACAGCTTTGCGCCCGCGCCAGCGAAGGTGCCGCGCATTGCCACGGTGTGGATGATTGCCATCGCGATGACAGCGCTGGCCGGTTGCGGCGGTGGCGATGACGTGCGCCCTGCTCCAGCCCGGTCCGCCGTTGTTCCGCAGCCCGACTGGACCCCCGTCGCGCCGCAGGGTCCGGCCGCCGCCAATGCGGTGCTGATGCGCGCGATCAGCCTGGTCGGCACCCCATATCGCTACGGCGGCAACACCCCCGACGGCGGCTTCGACTGCAGCGGGCTGGTCAACTACGTCTATCGCGACATGCTGGACCTCAGGCTCCCGCGCAGCTCCCGCGAACTGGCCGACTGGCAGGGCCCGCGCATCGTCCCGGAACGGCTGGCCTCGGGCGATCTGGTGTTCTTTGGCAGCGGCGGCCGCGTCAGCCATGTGGGCATCTACGTGGGCGAAGGCCGCTTCGTGCATGCCCCGAGCACCGGCGGCACGGTCCGACTGGACCACTTGGATGGCCACTACTGGCGCGACCACTACAGCGGTGCAAAACGGGTCCTGAGATGAAGATTTTGTGAGGGATTTGTATTTTCTTCACGAATTTATAACGAAAATTGAACCTGCTGCTGGAGTTCGTGGGGCAGACTCGCTCCTGGTTCAAAACAGTGAAGAGCGCGTGACGACCCAATTTTCCGGCCTCGGCCACACCGCAATCCCCCTTCGCGCAGCTTCCCGCGCCCTTCGTCTCCTGTGCACGGCGGCCCTGTTCGCAGCTTCCCTGCCCGCCTTGGCCGATGGGACGACCGCCAGCACGGTCTCCACCGCGGAAGCTGCCGCCGTCCTGGCCCAGCTCAATCCAGGCCTCGCCACCGACGCCTCCCCCATGCCCGACCGCGGCGCCTTGATGGGGGGTGACCTGTCGTCATTCGCCATGCCGCTACCGCGCAACAACGTGCCGGTCGAGACAGGCGGCAAGATCCAGACCGTCCTCAAGCGCGCGCTCGCCCTCCTCGGCACGCCGTACCGCTGGGGTGGCACCTCGCCGGACCGCGGTTTCGACTGCAGCGGCTTGGTCGGTTACGTGTTCCGCACCGCGCTGGGCATCGAGCTGCCGCGCGTGTCGCGCGAGATGGCCGGCAACGGCCAGCTGATCAGCGACCGCGCCGCCCTGAGCGAAGGCGACCTGGTGTTCTTCGGCAAGCGCGGCACCGTCGACCATGTCGGCATCTACGTCGGCCAGGGCAACTTCGTGCATGCGCCGCGCACCGGCCGCGATGTGACCGTTTCCAGCCTGACCACCGGCTACTGGAGCGACAAGTTCATGCAGGCGCGCCGGGTGACGATGTAATCCTTTCACGCATCGTGTTTCGACAAAGCCGCCGTCAAGGCGGCTTTTTTGTTTTTGTAGGGGCGGCTTCAGCCGCGAGCTTTACAGGCACAAATTCAAGAGCTTGCGGCTGAAGCCGTTCCGCGAAAAGCGAAACCGCACGCGCTACGCATCGCGGTACCGCGCCACCGTCTCCTCGATCCCCTTGCTCAGCGCCATCACCTTCTGCGCGTATTCCGCAAGACGCCGGTCCTCGTCGTCCTGCGGCGTCCAGACCGGCACCGCGGTCGGCTTGCCCTCCACTTCGTCGAGCGCCACGAACACGATCATGCAATGCGTGCACAGGCGATCGTCGCCGGCCTGGCCGTCAAACCCTGGATCGCGCGCACGCACGTCCACCGAGAAATGCATGCTGCTGGTGCCCGTGTGCACCAGCTTGGCCGACACCGTGACCAGGTCGCCGATGCGGACCGGCGCGACGAAGCGGATGCCGCCGACGGCGACCGTCACGCTGTAGCGTCCGCTCCAGCCAACGGCGGCCGCGTAGCCCACCTGGTCGATCCACTTCATCACCACGCCGCCGTGTACCTTGCCGCCGTAGTTGACGTCGCCCGGCTCGGCCATGAAGCGGAAATCAAGGTCGCGTTGCTGTCCACTCATGTCGTGCTCCGTCTGTGCGCGCGATGCACTGGCTTCGAACGATTATGGCCCAGCCCCTCCCTTGCCATCGCTGGCATGCGGCGCGATGCTGCGGTCCACACGACTTGCATGGGGAATGACGATGGGGCGCACGATTCTCGGAGTGATCGCAGGGTTGATGACCATGTTCATCGTCATCATGGCCATCGAGGCAGCGGGACACGCGGTCTATCCGCCACCGGCCGGCCTCAATCCCATGCTGGCCGAGGACATGGCGAAGATCATGATGGCCATGCCTGTCGCCGCGAAAGCGATGGTGGTCGTGGCGTGGGTCGTGGGCGCTTTCGCGGGCGGCTGGGTCGCGGCAAAGATCGCGCGCCTGCATCCGCGCATCGCGGCCGTCATCGTTGCGGCGATGGTGGTGGCCGGCGTGGTCGGCATGATCCTGCAAATGCCAGAACATCCGCTGTGGATGTCGGCACTGGGTTTGTTGCTGCCGATTCCTGCGGCATTGCTCGGCTCGAAGCTGGCTCGGCCGCGGGCCGTGCTTCCACCGGTATCGCCGGCACCATAGTTGTTATCAGAGGGTCGCTGCACGATCCTTCGAGATGGCCTTGACGATGCACACGACCGCAATACGCTTGCGATCGCGGCTTCCATTTTCTCAACCCTGGGATTCTTCCTGCATGCCTGTTCGCGCCATCGCCCTGTCCTGCTGCCTGGCTGCGACCAGCAGCGTCGCCTTCGCCGCACAATCGCTCTTGCCGCAAGGCAACCGCTACGAAACACCGGATGCATGGCGGCAACCGATGCCACCGATCCAGCTCGCGGACCGCACGTGGCAGATCGGCACGCAGGGCATCAGCGCCTTGCTGATCAGGACGTCCGAGGGCGCGGTTCTGATTGATGGCGGCCTGCAACAGGTCGACGCGATGTTGCTCGCCAACATGCGCGCACTAGGCGTCGCGCCGGATGACTTGAAGCTGATCCTCAACAGCCACGCCCATGCCGACCACGCCGGCCCGCTCGCTGCGATCCAGCGCGCCACGAGCGCACGCGTGGTCGCGAATGCGGAAGCGGCCGCATTGCTTGCGCGTGGCGGTACGGACGACATCCATAACGGTGACAACTTCATCTTCCCACCCGTGCAGGCGGATCGCCTGGTGATGGATGGTGAAAGCATCGAACACGGCGGCATCGTGTTCACCGCGCACTTCACCCCAGGCCACACGCCCGGCAGCACGACCTGGACATGGCAGGACAAACGCGACGGCCGCCTGCAGCATTTCGTCTATGCCGACAGCCTGTCCGCGCCGGGTTACAAGCTGCTCGATAATCCGCGATATCCGCGCATCGTCGAAGACTACCGCCGCAGCTTCGCCGTCATCACCGCCTTGCCGTGCGATGTTCTGATCACCCCGCATCCCGATGCGAGCGGATGGAACTTTGCCAAGGCATCAGCCCGGCACGAAACGCCAACGACGTGCCGCGAATACGCCGATCGCGCCAGCAAGAATCTTGACAAACAATTGCAGGCGGAACGCGGGAAGCCGCGCTGACATGACGAAAAACGCTGGGTTGAAAAGTCAACACAGCCTACGTTCCTTGGACTTGATGCGCGATAGCGTGACCCAATGGCCTGGTCAGCGACTCGACCGGGCGCTCCCACTTGGCAACAAAACGCATGGCGGCGAAGACGTCGGAATCTGGGCGCGCGGCCCGGGTGCGGATGCGGTGCGCGGCAGCGTGGAGCAGAACGTAGTTTTCCATTTCATGGTGCAGGCGACGCCGAAGTTGCGCGAGCGGTTATGCCCTGCGAACCTGTGCAATGACGATGGTGTTCCGGTAGAACTGCCAAAACCGGATGCCTTCCATGGCTGTAAAAAAACGCCGCGAAGGCGGGAATGACGACCTAATGGAGCACCCATGAACCAACTCAACGGCAAAGTCTGCATCGTCACCGGCGCAGCCAGCGGCATCGGCAAGCGCATTGCGGAGGTCTATGCGGCGCACGGCGGCAAGGTGGTCATCGCCGACCTCAAGATCGAAGCCGCCGAAACCGTCGCGCAGGAAATCCGCGATGTCGGCGGCGATGCGCTTGCGGTGGCGATGGACGTGACCGACGAAGCGCAGGTGGTCGAAGGCATTGCCAAGGCCATCGCGCACTACGGCCAGGTCGATGTGCTGGTGTCCAACGCCGGCATCCAGATCGTCAACCGCATCGTCGATTTCTCGCTGGCCGACTGGAAGAAGATGCTCGCCATCCATCTTGACGGCGCCTTCCTCACCACGCGCGAATGCCTGCGCGACATGCAGACGCGCAAGTCTGGCGGCGCGATCATCTACATGGGTTCGGTGCACTCGCACCTGGCCTCGAAACTCAAGGCGCCGTACGTCACCGCCAAGCACGGTCTGCTTGGTCTGTGCCGCACGGTGGCGAAGGAAGGCGGCGAACATGGCGTGCGCGCCAACGTGATCTGTCCCGGTTTTGTGCGCACACCGCTGGTGGAGAAACAGATCCCCGAACAGTCGAAAGAACTCGGTATCAGCGAACAAGACGTGGTGAAGAACGTGATGCTTAAGGACACGGTCGATGGCGAATTCACCACGGTCGACGATGTCGCCAACGTCGCATTGACGCTTGCCGCATTTGAGACCAATGCGCTGACCGGGCAAAGCATCGTCGTGAGCCACGGCTGGTTCATGCAATGACCACGAAATCCGTGCGGGACACGTCGGCCGCACACGCGCGCAATTACGAAACCGTTGCGCTGGTGATGCAGGGTGGTGGCGCGCTGGGCGCCTACCAGTGCGGCGTGTACGAGGCGCTGCACGATGCGGGCCTGCGTCCGGACTGGCTGGCAGGAACGTCGATTGGGGCGATCAATGCGGCGATCATCGCGGGCAATGCGCCCGAGCAGCGCGTCGCACGGCTGCGCGAGTTCTGGGAACTGATCTGCGAGCCGGCCGGCGCGCTCGATTGGCCGGGGTTGATGATGCGCGGCGCCCTTGCGTGGCTGCCGGACGAAACGATGCGTTCGACCTGGGCCGGTAGCCTGAGTGCGATGACATCGCTGCTGCAGGGCCAGCGTGGTTTTTTCAGCGCACGGCCGTTGCCGCCCTACACCTTCAGCGATGGCAGCGCGCAGGCCACCAGTTTCTACGACAGCGCGCCGTTGCGAGATACGCTGACGCGCATGGTCGATTTCGATCGCATCCATGACGATCCCGATGTGCGGCTGACTGTTGGCGCATGCTGTGTGCAGACCGGCAACATGGTGTATTTCGACAGCGACGAGATACGGCTCGACGCCGATCACATCCTCGCGTCCTGCGCGCTCCCGCCTGCATTTGCGCCGGTCCGGATTGGCAACGATTTGTTTTGGGACGGTGGCCTCGTGTCCAACACGCCGCTCGAGCACGTGCTCAACACCACGCCCCGGCGCGACACACTGGCGTTGCAAGTCGATCTGTGGAGCGCGCGCGGGCCGCGTCCGCAGACCATGATGGATGTGCTGGAGCGCGCCAAGGACGTGCAGTTTTCCAGCCGCACGCGGCACGGCACCGACACCGTCAAGCGCCTGCAACTGCTGCGCACTGCGTTGAACGAGTTGCTGGAACAACTGCCCCCCGATGCGCTCGACAAACGCCTGTCGGCCGTGCTGGAACCGTGGCTCAACGACCGCGTGTTCAACATCATCCACCTGATCTACCAAGCCAAGCCTCACGAGGAGCAGTTCAAGGACTACGCCTTTGGCCAGCTGGCGATGCGCGAACACTGGTCCAGCGGTTGCCGCGACATGGCGATGACGCTGGCGCATCCAAAGTTTTTCGCACCCCCATCGCGCAAGGTCGGCATCGCCACGCACGATGTTCATCGCCTTACCACCGAGCCGGCGCACGACGGCGACGACGCATGACCCCTTGGCATCAGAACGGTTTTGCGAGTACCAGGTAAACGACGCCCACCAGCGCAAACACCGGCACTTCATTGAACCAGCGCAAGGCCTTCGTTGACGGCAACGCACGGCCGGCTTCGACACCTTTCAACCAGCGTCCCGCCACGATGAAATGCGCCAGCAGCAACGCGACCAACGCCAGCTTGGCGTGAAGCCACCCGCCGGCGATACCGAAATGCAGCCACAACGTCAGCCCGAGCGCCGCCGCGAATCCGAACATCACGTGGCCGAAGCGGTACAGCCGCTTACCCATCAGCAACAGGCGCACGCGTACCGCAGGCTCATCGCCGGCTTCGGCAAGGTTGATGAGGATGCGCGGCAGGTAGAAGGCGCTCGCCATCCAGGCCATGACGAAGACGAGGTGGGCGGTTTTGATCCAGAGGTAGGCCATGTAAAACCTCGAAGGAATTGATTCTTCTGCATTCTCCCATGCCGTACCGCCTGACGGCTCTTGGTGGGAGCGACTTTAGTCGCGAGCTCTTCCTGGGAATCAACGCTCGCGACTAAACGATGGCGGCATGCCGCCATCACTCCTACGAAAAGCAGAGCGCGTGTGCGCGGAATCACGGCCGCACGGTATCGTGCCCGCATGACCAAGCACTACGACAAAACCTACTTCGACAACTGGTATCGCCAGCGCGGCATCGGCGACAAGGCGCGCCTTGGACGGAAGGTGGCGCTTGCCGTCGCCACCGCCGAATACCACTTGCAACGCCCGGTCGCGACCGTGCTCGACATCGGCTGCGGCGAAGGCGCTTGGCGCGCGCCGTTGCTGAAATTGCGGCCCAAGCTGCACTACCTTGGTTTCGACAGCAGCGACTACGCAATCGCCCGCTACAGCCGCACGCGCAACGTCCACGCCGCGCGCTTCGGCGATTTCGTACAGCTGCGCCCCTGCGGTCCCGCCGACCTTGTGGTGTGCAGCGACGTACTGCATTACCTCAGTACACGTGAGCTGGATCGCGGATTGCCGGGACTGGTGGCGTTGTGCGGCGGCGTCGCCTTCCTCGAAACATTCGCGCGCGAGGACGAGGCCGAAGGCGACGAACATGATTTCCAGGCGCGGCCCGCGCGTTTTTACCGCCAGCGTTTCGAGAAGCTCGGGCTGCGCGCGCTCGGTTCGCATTGCTGGCTGTCGCCGGTTCTAAGCGACGATGCGACGGCGCTGGAAGCCACTTAGCTCAATTCAATAAAAAGGGAATCCGGGGACGTGCTTTTCGTGGGAGCGGCTTCAGCCGCGAGCTCTTTCCAGACCCTCGCATTAGCCAAGAGCTCACGGCTGAAGCCGCTCCTACGAAGTGCCGTGCATCAGGACGCCCACATCAACCCTGCATCAGCTCTGCCAAGGGTGCCGGCGCACTGCGCACGATCCTCAACCCGCCGTTTGACGCACCAGCAGGTTCTTGGCCAGCATACCGTGCAGCCGCCCAATACCGCGCGCGATGTGCAGCGTGCCGAAGAGCAGCAGGATTCCGCCGACGAACAACAACGGCAACGCCCACAGTTCCACCGACGTCCGGATGTCGAAACCATCATGGATATTCAGCAGCTGCCAGCCGTACATGCTGTCATCGATACTCGCGATGCCCGTCCACACCAGCACCGGCGCCACCACGAAGGAGATGGCCACGCTCAGCAGTGTCACCGCCAGCGTGAAATACACGATCCCCAACGGCAGCATCGCGACGAAATACAACAGCGTGCTCCAGGTGCGCGGATCGGTGAACATGTCCTTGATGCGTTCCAGCCACGGCTTGCCGCGTTCGGCGTACAAGGGCCTGCGCGGCATGCGTTCGCCGAGCATCACTTCCACGATGCGGCCTTCCACCAGTGACAGCACGCGCACCGATCCGAAGAACAGGATCACGAACGGGATCCCGACAATCAGGATCGCAAGGCCTGCCGACAGCGAGATGCCGGTGACCACCCATGTGAAATAGAAGATGCCCGTTGCCAGCGCCAGCACCATGTAGAACAACGCGGCGTATGCGCGCGGGTCGGCGGCGACGCCGAAGAAACGTCCCAGCACCGACTTGCGCGGACGCGGCGGCGGCGCGCGCAACGCGGTCTGCACGGTGACTTCGGTATCGCGATAGATCTCCGCGACTTCCTCCGGCGCGCCATAGCTTGATGCGACGGCCGCAACCACCTCGGCCTCGCTCTTGCCGGCTTGCTCGGCGAGTTCCGAGCGCAGGTATTCCTCCGCGTCGTACAGCGCGTCGTGCACCAGCGCCGGGTCGGCACCGACCAGCGAAGCGCGCAGTTGATCGAGGTATTCGGCAATGGACGTGGGAAGTGTTGACGCGGGGCGTGCGGCGTTCATGGGATCAGGCCTTCGAGGACGGTGTCGACGGAATCGCGGGTGGCGCGCCAGGCGGCGGCCCACTCGCGCAGGGCGTCGCGTCCCTGTGGGGTGATGCGGTAATAGCGGCGTGGCGGCCCGGACATCGACGGCTCGACATAGCTGTCGAACAGTCCCGCCGCACCGAGGTTGCGCAGCACCGGATACAGCGCGCTCTGCTTGCCGCTGAGCACGCCGTCGCCGAAGCGCTCGAGCGTCTTGGCGATCTGGTAGCCGTACATGGGCTCCTTGCTGCGGGCCAGCACCGCCAGCAGGGCCAACGACACGGTGCCGGTGCTGAGTTCCTTCTGGAATTTCTTGAGCTGGGCCTCGCCGGATGCCGGCTCGGGCTGTGCTTCAGACGGGTGCATGACGGGACCTCCACTAACTTGAAGGGAATACTACTACTCACATCGGTATAGTGAATGGGCTATTAGTCATGCCTCGAGTAGGGCGCCTCTTTGCGCGAATGCTCTATTGGTAAATCGTTCGCGCCTAAGAGGCGCTCCTACAACCGAAGAAGTCCCGTGGGACAAACCCACCTGCGCATCACACAACACACCACTTCGTTTCCGCTACCCTTGTGCGCTGCAACAATCAGGCCTGCCGCACATGCTGTATCAGCTGCATGAAATGACCCGCTCCTGGCTCAGCCCCTTCGTCTACTGGGCTGAAGCCAACGCCAAGATCCTCACCGCCCCCAGCAGCCCCTTCGCCGTCATTCCCGGCGCGCAGCGCATGGCCGCGAATTACGAGTTGTTCCATCGCGTCGGCAAGGATTACGAGAAACCCGAGTTCGACATCCACTGCGTCGAGATCCAGGGCCAGCAAGTCCCCGTCGTGCAGACCGACGCACTGGTCAAACCGTTCTGCAAACTCCTGCGCTTCAAGCGCTACACCGACGATGCCGGCAGCATCAGCGGGCTGAAGAATCATCCAACCGTCCTCGTGGTCGCACCGCTGTCCGGCCACCACGCCACGCTGCTGCGCGACACCGTGCGCACGCTGTTGCAGGACCACAAGGTGTTCATCACCGACTGGATCGACGCGCGCATGGTGCCCGTGTCGGACGGTGCGTTCGGACTCGACGATTACATCGCTTACATCCAGGAGTTCATCCGCCACATCGGCGCCGACAACCTGCACGTGATCAGTGTCTGCCAGCCGACCGTGCCGGTGCTGGCCGCGATTTCGCTGATGGCGTCGCGCGGCGAAGCGGTGCCCAAGTCGATGGTGATGATGGGCGGCCCGATCGATCCGCGCGAGAACCCGACCGCGGTCAACAACCTCGCCACCGAAAAACCGCTGGACTGGTTCCGCCACAATGTCATCCACAGCGTGCCCTACCCGTATCCGGGCCGCGGCCGCATGGTGTATCCGGGCTTCCTGCAGCACGCCGGTTTCATGGCGATGAATCCGGACCGCCACATGCAGTCGCATTGGGATTTCTACCAGGACCTCGTCCGCGGCGATCTGGAAGACGCTGACTCGCATCGCCGTTTCTACGACGAGTACAACGCGGTGGCCGACCTGCCCGCGGAGTATTACCTCGACACGATCCGCGTCGTCTTCCAGCAACACTTGCTGCCGCGCGGTGAATGGATGGTCGATGGCGAACGCGTCGATCCGTCGGCGATCAAGGGCAGCGCGCTGATGACGATCGAAGGCGAACTCGACGATATTTCCGGGCAGGGCCAGACCCGCGCCGCGCATGCCTTGTGCACCGGTATTCCAGAAGACGAGCAAGTGCATTACACCGCGATGGGTGCTGGCCACTA
>JALYOU010000041.1 GCA_030856725.1 Pseudomonadota bacterium | reverse complement strand
GGCCCTGACCTGGTCGGCGAGCGGGCGTGGCCTGTACGCGACGGGGGAATTCTCGCCTGCGCCGTTGTTGTATTTGACGCCTGCGGGCAACTAGCGCCCAAGCCGTAATCGAAGCTACGAATACCGGCTTTCGATTCGTGCAATGCAATGTGGACGGAAGCGCCCTTCTCCGCCCGTGGTTGACAGTGTTATCGGAGAGTCTGCGAGGGCACATTTTCCCGAGGACAGAAGGGAACAACCTCCCCTCGTCGCTTTTTGCTCTTTCCGGACAAAAAAATCCGATTTCTGCACAGACCCCAAGGCGCCTCACAGGATGTGCGCCCCGCCCCAGCCCTCCCCCGCTTTCGCAGCAGGAGTAAAGCTGAGTCGCTGACCGGCCGCCGTTCGTCGGAACTCTCTTGATAATTTGATATCATTTTGATATCACTATCCCGTGCCCAGCCGGGCAGTCACCGAGACCCCGCCATGAAAGAGAACCCCGTCCGCTCCGCCTCCGGCATCCCGATGCTGCTGGTCCTGCTCGCCGCCACGATCGCCGGCGGCTACTTCATCGTCACCGGCATCAACAACAGTGCGCCTTGGTGGATCGTGCTTGGCGTACTGGTCAGCGTGATAGCGCTGTTCTGCATGTTCGGCCTGTACATGGTCGAGCCCAACCAGGCGGCCGTGTTGAGCCTGTTCGGCAAGTACATCGGCACCGACAAGGACAACGGCCTGCGCTGGAACAACCCCTTCTATTCCAAGAAGAAAGTCAGCCAGCGCGTGCGCAACTTCGAGAGCGGCAAGCTCAAGGTCAACGAACTCGATGGCAGCCCGATCGAGATCGCTGCGGTGATCGTGTGGCAGGTCGTGGATTCGGCGGAAGCCGTTTACAACGTCGACGACTACGAGAGTTTCGTCCACATCCAGACCGAATCCGCGCTGCGCACGATGGCCACCAGCTATCCGTACGATCAGCACGAGGAAGGCCAGATCGCATTGCGTAGCCACGCGGCCGAGATCTCGCAGCACCTGGAGCAGGAGCTGTCCGAGCGGCTCGCCGACGCCGGCGTGCAGGTGCTCAACGCACGCATTAGCCACCTCGCCTACGCACCGGAAATCGCGCACGCCATGTTGCAGCGACAACAGGCCAACGCCGTCATCGCCGCACGCACGCGCATCGTCGCCGGCGCCGTGGGCATGGTCGAAATGGCACTGGCCGAGCTGGAGAAGAACGGCACCGTCAGACTCGACGAGGAACGCAAGGCACAGATGGTGAGCAACCTGCTGGTGGTGCTGTGCGGCGACCGCAGCGCGCAGCCGATCGTCAATGCCGGCACGTTGTACTGATGGATTCGATGCGTTCTCTGCTTGTCATTTCCGTGCAGTCTGCGGAAGCGACTGCCTCGATTCCCCCTACACCCTGATTACCAAGGAGAACCCCATGACCGCAGTCTTCATCATTGTCGTCGCCGTAGTTGTTGGCGCCATGGCCATGCGCAAGCGCAACCCGCGCTGATCCACTCGAATGAGCGAGAAGAAAGCCTACCCGCTGCGCATCAACGCCGACGTGCTGGCTGCGGCGCAACGCTGGGCCGACGACGAGTTGCGCTCACTCAACGCACAGATCGAATACGTGCTGCGCGATGCATTGCGCAAGTCAGGAAGGCTCAAGGACAACGAACAGGAGGCAGGTACCCGGAAGGATCCTTCCTCAACCAAGGGAGTCCCGAAATGAAACCGTTTACCGCCCTTGCCGCTGTATTCCTCGGATTGCTGGCGACATTGCAACTGGCCCGTACCGTCATGGGCTGGGACGTCATCGTCAACGGGACGAGCGTCCCGGTCTGGGCCAGTGCGCTGGCTTGCCTGATCACTGGCGGGTTGGCGCTGATGCTGTGGAAAGAAAACCGCGCCCGCCCGCGCCATCAGTGAAATCGCATAAGGAACAAGAAGATGAGCCAGCGCTGGAGTTACAAAGTGGTGGAATTGCCGATCAAACTGTTCGCCGGAAAACTCGGCGACCGCGTGCAGCACGAACTCGACAAGCTCGGTCCGCAGGGCTGGGAACTGGTGTCGGTGGTGCAGGCCAGTCCGGTCGATGCCGTGCGCCTGTACCTGAAAAAAACGACCTGACATGGAGGCGGTGATGGTCACACCTCCAAGCCGAAGTGAGCGCACAGACGTCAGCTGGAAACAGGACCTCCGGGTGGCGCTGGTCTGGGCCGTACTTGCAGCGTTATCTGCAATCGCACTGATGCCTTACCTGCAACAGACCATGCCCGGTGCATTTGACACGCTGCGCATTCCCTTCCCTGCCTTCGTGGCGATACAGGCAATTCAGGCGTTCCTGCTGCTGGGTGCATCGACATTGCTCGGCCTGCGCATGGGACATCGTGTCGAGCTGGGAAGCCCGGTCATGCATGGCCTGCTGAATCGGCGTATCAAGCCCGATTGGCGCGCATTGAAACCGTTGCAGGCTGTCGTGCTGGGCATCTCGGCTGGGATCGTCATCATCGGTTTGAGTGCCGTGCTCGACCCCATGCTGCCCAAGCCCTCGCAGCCGATGGCGGACGTGGGCACGGGCAAGTCAGCGTTCAATGGTTTCCTGGCATCGTTCTTTGGCGGCATTTCCGAGGAACTGCAGCTGCGGCTTTTCGTGATGACCCTGCTGGTGTGGGCGTTCGCGATGCTGGCGAAACGCGCGCCGCGTCCGTGGGTGTACTGGACCGCGATCGTCATCGCCGCCGTGCTGTTCGGACTCGGGCACCTGCCGGCAGCGGCAAGGATCTGGGACCTGAGCGCAATCGTGGTCATGCGCACCCTCGTGTTGAACGCAATCGGCGGACTCGTGTTCGGCTGGTTGTACTGGCGGCGCGGCATCGAGATGGCGATGCTCGGACACTTCAGCGCCGATATCGTGCTGCATGTACTCGCACCGTTGCTCAAGCCCCTGTTGGGATGAGTCCCGACCGTGGAGACGCTGTAGCGCATCCCATCCACGCCCGCTAATCTTCCCGCATGCCCGTCGCGCCGCGCATCCTGATCAACACGCCAGAGATCGAACTCTGGCCCGGTGGCCTGCTGCGCGCACGCAGCAACCGCGATGCGCGCGTACTCGCACGAGCACGGCATGTCCTGCGGCGCAAGCGTGATGGAAAGTATCTCGCTGCCGATCTGCCTGAAGGCTTGCTGCCGCTGGTGCAACGCTTGACGCATGAGCCCGGCATTGACGAAGCACTGGATGCCCTCGATTCGATCCCGGTGCAGCGACGAGGGGGCCTGGATGTCATCGGCGAACTGCCCTTGCACCGACTGCTTGACCGGCTTGCGTTGCTCGGCCTGGATGAAAGCTATGGCGACGGATGCGGTCTGGAATTGATCGCCGAGCCGGCCACCCTCGCCTTCGCCGGTTTCGACCGTTACCGCCGTCCGCTGTGGCTGCATCCGCTTGCATCTCGCGCGTGGTTGCACATGCACGAAGGCGCGCACCGCGACGGCATCGTGCTGGAAGCGGTCTCTGGCTATCGCAGCCACGATTACCAGCTCGGCATCTTCGAGCGCAAGCTCGCACGCGGACAAACGGTCGATGACATCCTCACCGTCAATGCCGCCCCGGGTTACAGCGAACATCATTCCGGCCGCGCGCTGGACATCAGCACGCTGGATGAACCGTCCGCGGAAGAATCTTTCGAGAAAACGGCTGCGTTCGGCTGGCTTACCGCGAATGCGGGTGGCTATGGCTTCGTGATGAGTTATGTGCGCGAC
Source organism: Pseudomonadota bacterium (assembly GCA_030856725.1). Taxonomy (GTDB): domain Bacteria; phylum Pseudomonadota; class Gammaproteobacteria; order Xanthomonadales; family Xanthomonadaceae; genus JALYOU01. The sequence goes on along the minus strand of JALYOU010000041.1, from coordinate 3,460 downwards.
AATCCGCATGGGATCGTTTACGAGCCATGGCACTGGTGTTTTTTGCCAACCTGAGCCTGCTACAGAATCGAAACAGCGCGCGATGAGCAAAAAAACCGTCTGGCTTTTGAAATTTAGCCCTGCGAACGCTTCGTCATCGTTTTTGCAACCACGGCATCATCTGCGATCCGCCACAAATACATGCTGGCGTAGGTGCGGTACGGGCCCCAGCGTTCGCCGAGTGCGGCAAGTTCCTTCGGCGTGGGCATGGCATCGAGTTTGTCCACGCGCTGCGCGCCCTTGCGGATGCCGAGATCGTCGATGGGCAGGATGTCGGGTCGGCCAAGCCGGAACATCAGCATCATTTCCACGGTCCAGCGGCCAATGCCGCGGATCGGTACCAGCGCCGCGACGATGTCGTCTTCGGTCATGAACGACATGCGCCGCAGGTCGGGGATTTCGCCGTGCGATTCGCGTAGTGCGAGGTCGCGCAGCGCCAGCGCCTTGTTGCCGGAGACACCGCAGGCACGCAGCCCGGCATCATCGATGCGCGCGAGCGTGTCGCAATGGAAGCGCTCGCTGTCGATCGCGGTTTCCACGCGTCCGACGATGGTGGCCGCGGCCTTGCCGCTGAGTTGCTGGTAAAGAATAGCGCGCGCGAGTGCATCCACGGGGTCGAAGGATTTGCGCCAGCGTGGGTCCGGTGCGATGGGTCCGAGTTTCCGCATCCACGCACCGAGCTTGCGGTCGCGCTTGCACAGATGCGCGAAGGCCGCTTCGGTATCGAATCCGCGTGAATGGCGTGGCATGCGTCAGCGCTTGCGCAACGTGCCGACGGCCCACACCACCCAGCCGGCGATCAGCAGCGTGCCGCCGAAGGGCGCAAGGCGCGTGGACGTAGCGGCGATCACGCTGAATACCAGGCTGCCGGAGAACAGCAGCGTGCCGGCGTAGAGCATCACAAGGGCGATCCGCTGCGTCTGCCGTGTCGCCTGTGGCGCGAGAGCTGCGATTGCGGCGCCATGTCCGAAAGCGAAAAAGGCCGCGGTGTTGAGCCGCGACAGCGCGATGCCGTCGTAGCCGTGCGCCGCGTAGGCCGTCAACGCCACCGCTGCCGCGGCGCAGAGGGCACCGTTGGCGGCGAGCCAAGAGGAGGTTGAATCAGCGGGGTGCGGTGCTTTGTACATGCTGCGACACGCGAAGAAGTTTGTTGCGGTTGAAAATAAAATCCGTGAAGACATCCTGACCCTGTAACGCAACACGCCGCGTCTGGCGCGGCGTGTCTTGAACATCGTTGGCTGAAGCGCAGTGCTTTACTTGATGTCCCAGTAAACATCGAACTGGCCATCTTCCTCGAACGCGCCGGCCACACCGGACTTGTAATTCTCGTACGGACGATTGATGACTTCGTAACCCTGCGTCACTGTCCATGCACGCAACGCATTGCGGACGGCTTCCAAGCCGCTGAGGTAGCCGGTGTAGGACGCGCGTGCAGCACGTCGTGCGGGGTTTTGGACATATTCCACCGGGCCGAGCAGCTTGGGCGTCATCGGCGCGCCGGCGCTCGTGGCAACAGGCGCAGCCGGTGTGGCTTCCGCGTTGTCACTGTCGTCGTCGGTGGACGCTGGCGCGGGATCGCCGCGACGCACCGGCTGCGACACGTCGAAGTTGTAGGTTTCGCGGCCCATTTCGTTGGTGACGATGCGCAGCGGGCCAGCCGGTTGCAGGCCATTAGCCGCCATCGTGCGCTTGATCCATTCGATGTTGGCGTTCATTGAAGCCGCGATCTCGGCGTTGCCACGCTCGACGGAGCCGGAGTTCACGAACAGCATGTCCTCGGCCGGCATGTCCACGATGCGCAGGTCGGTCATGTTGCTGCCGGACACGGCGTAATCGACGTTCGGCACGCTGGCCAGCATGTTGGTCAGCCGCGACAGGCCCATCTTGATGTCGTCGCCGATGAAACGCGTGACGTACAGGCCGGCGTAGCGGCCCAGAAGATCCCAACCGTAATCGACATCGTATGACTGACGAATCTCGACATTGCGATTGTTACGACCAGTGGGCTTGAGCGTGAACGTGCTGACCTTGCCGTCGCCGCGCTGGTTGTTGGTGATGGCGTACGTGATCTTTTCCCTGGGGACGCTATCGGTGATCTCGTAGCTGCCCGAACCGACGTTCTCTTCCTGTGATGTGTACTCCAGCCGCGCGCCCTTGCCCGTTTCCGGACCGGACAACTTGAGCTGCATGCGCGGGTCGTGCAGCACCAGCGGATTCCAGTCGTCGAACCGGCGCAGGCTGTTGAGCGTGTCGAACACGATCGTCTGCTTGCGGTTGGTTTCGGTCTTCTCGGACAGGTGGCGATGCGAAGGCAGGAACACGCCGATCGCGAGGAAAAGTGCGGCGACGATCGCCAGTGAGATCAGGATTTCGATAACGCGGGTCATGCAAGGTTCTCCAGGGCTGGCCATGGCCGGCTGGGTCGGGAATTGGCAATCGTAACAAACCCGGTGATGAACGGGCCAGACACGTAATGAATGCGAGACGCAGAGTCGGCACAGGCCCAGTGCCCAATTTGCCACGACGGGTGATCGGTAGTCACGGAAAACCGTGGCTGCCCTACCACTCTTGCGAAATCAGACCAGCTGCAACTCAAACGCCTTCAAGACCGCCCTTGTCCGGTCGCGCACACCAAGTTTCGACAAAATGTTGGACACATGGTTCTTGATGGTCCCCTCGGCCACGCCCAGCGAGTTGGCGATTTCCTTGTTGGAAAAGCCGCTGGCCATCAGGCGCAGGATCTCTGTTTCGCGGTCGGTTAGCGGGTCGGGCCTGTCCAGGCTGACGAAATCGTTGCGCATGTGCTCCAGGCCCGACAGCAGACGCTGGGTCACGGCCGGCTGCACCAGCGTACCCCCCGCAGCGACGGTTTCGATGGCGCCGACCAGTTGTTCCAGCGTCACGTCCTTGAGCAGGTAGCCCCGCGCGCCGGCCTTGAGCCCCGCCAGCACCAGTTGGTCGTCATCGAACGTGGTCAGGATGATGGTGGGCGGTAGCGTGCCCGTCTTCGCCATCGCCTGCAGCGCCTCCAGGCCCGACATCATCGGCATGCGCATGTCCATCAGCACGACGTCGGGATTGACCTGCGGAATCAGTTCGACCGCTTGTTGGCCGTCAGAGGCTTCGGCGATCACCTCGATGCCCTCGGCCAAGGCCAGCAGCGAGCGGATGCCCTGGCGCACCAGGGTCTGGTCGTCGACCAGGCAGACACGGATCATGCGGCAACTCCTTGTTCGGGATGTTCGTCCGCGGCGCAGGTCGCACCATCGGCGTTGGCAGGCAGGCACAGGCGCAGGTTGAAGCCGCTGCCAGGATGGGATTGCACGTCCAGCGTGCCGTCGTATTGCAGCAACCGCTCGCGCATGCCGCGCAGTCCATTGCCGGGAAGGACCGCAGCCACGCCTTGGCCATCGTCGCGCGC